>NZ_JBFBBY010000028.1:0-68208 GCF_040682875.1 Amycolatopsis sp. NPDC051071
TGTTCTCGCATGTTCCGTATACAGCGCGTCCCGTCCCCCCACCGCTGGGGTGCCGGGGGGTTCCGCCCACGGGCCCTCGGTTCAGCCGAGGGAAGGGGGCCTTCACGCGCTAACAGGCTCCGCTCAGACGTCCCGGATGGGTGTCTTCACGACCTTCTTCATGCCGGGGTTCTTCGTCTCCGGCTTCTTCTGCGGCTCTGGCTCCGCGGTCGAGCCGCCGATGCCGGAGTCGATCGCCGCGGTGACGATCAGGTTCCGCTCATCCGGCGAGAGGACCTCGCCGTCCAGCAGCTCCTGCGTCACGGCCCGCACGTAGACGACGAACTGGTCGTTCGACGAGTAGTCCGACTCGTCGTCGATCACGTCGTTGATGGTGCAGCCGTTGCCGGTGTCGCGGTTCTCGACCTGGCTGTCCGCCGAGCCGAGGATCACGGTGTCCCGGACGTCGGAGTCCGGGCAGGCGTCCGGTCCCGGCGGCGCGGCGACGATGGTGAACGCGCCGCCCTGTTCCGCCGAGACGTTGCCCGCCTTGTCCGAGGCCCGGTAGGTCAGCGTGTGCGTACCGAGCGCGGTCACCTTGACCGGCGCGGTGTAGACCGTCCACGCCCCACCGTCCAGTTTATACTCGATCTTGTCCACACCGGACCCGGTGTCGGTCGCGGTCAGGTTGATGGTCGCGTCCTCGATGTACGACCAGTTTCCGTCCAGATCACCGCTCACCACCACGGAAACGACCGGCGCGGTGCTGTCGTCACCCTCGACGATGGTGAACGTCGCCGTGCCTTCCGGCGAGATGTTGCCCGCCTTGTCGGTCGCGCGGAAGTTCACCGTATGCGCGCCGACGACGGTCAGCGCGAGTGGCGCCGAGTACGTCAGCCACGGGCCACCGTCCAATTTGTACTCGACCTTGCCGACACCCGAACCGGCGTCGGTGGCCGTCAGCGCCACGGTCGCCTTGCCGACGTAGTTCCCGGCGGGGTCCTTGGTGCCGGTCACCGCGGAGGTCACGGTCGGCGCGGTGGTGTCACTGCTGACGATCGTGAAGTGCGCCATGCCCTCCGGCGAGACGTTGCCCGCCTTGTCCGACGCGCGGTAGTGGACCATGTGCATACCCGGCGCGGAAACCGCGACCGCAGCGGTGTACGCGGTCCAGGCGCCATCGTCCACTTTGTACTCGACCTTGTCGACGCCGGAATCGGCGTCGGTGGCGGTGACCTTCACGGTGGCGGTGTCGAGGTAGTTCCCCGCACCGTCCTTGGTCCCGGTCACCTCGGACGTCACGGTCGGCGGCGTCTTGTCACCGGGCTGGCCCGCGACGACGCTGAACGACGACATCCCTTCCGGGGAAACGTTCCCGGCCTTGTCCGAAGCGCGATGGTGGACCATATGCGAGCCGACGGCCGAAACCACCACGGGTGTCGTGTACGCGGTCCAGGCACCACCGTCGAGCTGGTATTCGACCTTGTCCACACCGGACTGGCTGTCCGAAGCGGCCAGGTTCACCGTGGCGGAACCGACGTAGTTGCCCGCCGTGTCCTTGGTGCCGGTGACGTTGGCGGTCACGGTCGGCGGCGTGGTGTCAGGGCCGCCGCCGCCATCGGTGACGATGAGCTCGCCGACCATTTTGCTGTGCCCCTGCACCGTGCAGTAGAACCGGTACTTCCCGGGCGTGAGCGTCACGGTCGCTTCGTGCTCGCCGTTCTGCTCGTCGTAGGGGTTCGCGAGGATGTTGAGGTTGACGTCGTGGTTGTAGCCGGCGGTCGACGTGTCGAACGTCAGCGAGTGCGACATCGTCGAGCCGAGGGCTTCGGTGTTCTTGAACAGGATCTTGGTCTCACCGGCCACCGCGGTAGCAGGCGCGCTGAGGTAGTGGTCGGTGCTGTTGCCCGCCGTCCATTCCAGGGTCTGGACGGGTGCGGCGACGGCGGGTGCGGTGGAAACCGGTAGTACCAGGCCGGCTATCGCGAGCGCCGCGGCCAGCAGGGCCGCGACGAGGATTCTTGGGGACATCACGGGAAACCTTCCGTACAGGGAGACCGGCCGGGCGCGAGGGAGGCCGCGCCCGGCCGGTCTTGGCTACAGCTGCCGCACCCGGATGTTGCGGAACTCCATCAGGTCGTTGTCACCGTGGTTCTGCAGACCGATGAACCCGCTGACGAACTGCCGGAAGTCGGTCGACGGGTCGCCTGCCCGCGACGAGTTGATCCCCGGCGCGTTCTCGAACTCGTTGATCACGACGCCGTTGCGGCTGATCGTGTACTTCTGCCCGACGACCTTGACCTCGTACTCGTTCCAGGTCCCCTTCGGCTTCACACCCGCCTGGTCCAGCGGCCGCGGGTCGAAGTTGTAGATCGACCCGGTCTTCTGCGGTTCACCGGTGGCCCCGTCGTACAGCTGGACCTCGTGTCCACAGTAGATCGCGACCCAGGCCTGCGACGTCTTCGCCGACCCGACCGTGCCACAGCTGCCCGGCGGACGCTGCTCCAGCGGAGTGCGCGGGTCCGGGAACCGGACGAACACACCACTGTTCGCGCTGCCCGTCGGCGCGATGTCCTTGAACTGCAGCTTCACCGAGAAGTTGCCGAACTGCCGTGCCGAGTACCACAGCATCCCCAGCCCGCCCGACGGTCGCAGTGACCCGTCCGGCTGGATGGCGAACTGCCCGGACGGCGCCTGCGACCAGTTGCGGAACGATTCCGCCGTGCCGTCGTAGATCGCGTCGTAGCCGGTGACGCCCTTGTTGCCGATGGGCGACGCGGCGGCCGCGGTGGTGATCTTCTCCGACTCGGCCGAGTTCAGCACCCCGAGATCACCGAGCCGGTCCACGGCCTGCGTGACATGGTTGACGAAACCGGCGTGGGAGGTCCACGTGCTCTCGTCGTCGATCATGTCGTCGACCGTGCACCCGCCACCCGCGTTCCGGTTGGTCACCCCGGTGTCGGTGTCACCGATCATCACCGTGGCGCTGGGATCCGCCACGAAACAGCCGACACTCACCGAGTTCCGCGTGGTCACCGTCTCGCCGTCCGCGTAGGTCACGGTCAGCTTCGCGGTGTACAGGCCGGTGCGCGGGTAGGTGTGCCGCGGGTCGGCCTGCGTCGAGATGGTGCCGTCGCCGAACTCCCACTTGTAGGAGACGCCGCCGGACTTCGACCCGGTGAAGGCCGCGGTGAGCGGCTTGTTCTGCACCATGGTCGACATCGCCGCCGCGGACGGGGTCGCCTCGCCGCCGGTGTAGCTGATCTTCAGCAGCTTCTGGTTGCCGTCCAGGGTGAAGAACCCGTTGCCGTAGTCGAGCGCGTACAGCGCGCCGTCCGGCCCGAACTTGGCGTCCATCCAGCTCTGCAGCTTCTGGTCACCACCACCGGTCGGCAGGATCTGCCGCACCGTTTCGGCGAACACCGGCGGATCCTGCTTCGGCACGCCGTTCGGGTCGACGGTGACCGCGATCCGGTTCAGGCCGTTGCTCTGGTCACCGATGAACCACTTGTCGTTCCAGTACGACGGCCACGCGACACCGCTGTTGGTGTTGACCAGGTCGCGGTGGTACGTCGGCCCGGTCATGACCGCCTGGCCGCCGCCCTTGAGGTAGGGCTGCGTGTAGGTGGCCTCGGCCGCGTTGTACGTCGGGACGGAGCTGTTGGGACGGTTGGGGAACACCGGCCCGCCGCCGTCCGGCGCGTACCAGATCATGTTCTTCTTGACCGGCGGCAGGTTCACCAGGCCGGTGTTGCGCGGCGAGGTGTTGACCGGGTTGTCGCAGTCGTACCAGCCGGTGAGGACCGCGGCGTCGGTGCTGCTGCGGTCGCGATAGGGCTGCTTGTTACCCATGCAGTACGGCCAGCCGTGGTTGCCCGCCTCGGTGATGATCGTGGCGGTCTCGTACTTCGCCGGGCCGAGTTCCGGGCTCGGCGACGTCGCGTCCGGACCGACCCAGGCCGCGGTCAGCCAGTTGGTCTTCTTGTCGATTTGCAGACGCGAGATGTTCCGCACGCCCATCACGTAGATCTCGGGCCTGGTCTTGTTGCCAGGATCGTTCGCCTCGGGGAACAGGTTGCCTGCCGGGTTGGTGTACGTACCGTCGGCCTCCGGGTGGATCCGCAGGATCTTTCCGTTGAGGTCGTTGGTGTTGCCGGCGGTGCGGCGCGCGTCCTGGAACGAGACGCCCTTGTAGTCCTGGGTCCAGTTGTTACCGGAGTACCCGTTGGACCCCTGCGACGAGTTGCTGTCACCGGAACCGACGTAAAGATTCCCATCCTTGTCGAAGTCCATACCACCACCGGCGTGGCAGCAGCTGTGGATCTGGACGTCCCACGAGAGCAGATCCTTGCGGGTCGCCTGGTCCAGCGTCTGGTTCTTCAGGTCGTAGGTGAACCGGGAAACAACCCGCTTGCCGATCCGCGTGTCACGGTTGATCGACTCGTGCGGCATCCAGTAGGCGTACATGAAGCCGTTCTGGGTGAACTTCGGGTCCAGCGTCAGGCCAAGGAGGCCTTCCTCGTTCTTGATCATTTCACTGGTGTTGCCGCGGTTGCCCATCACCTTCAACGTGGTGAGCAGCTTCGCCTTCTTGGTGACCGGGTCCCACTGGTGGACCGTGCCGCAGCCGAGGCCGACGTTCGGGTCGTCCCAGCTCTCCACGAAACCGGTCGGGCAGGCCGCGCGGCCGATGTAGAACACCCGGCCGTCGGGTGCGATGGTGAGCCCGTGCGGCTCGCCGATCTGGTCGAGCTGGCCTGCCTGGTTCTTCGCGGTCAGGCGTTCGACCTTGTAGTTGGCCGCGATACCCGCCTTGCAGTCACCGCGGACCATGCCGGTGGTCCACTTCAGCGCACCGAGGATGTGACCGCGGAACTGGGCTTCGCCGTAGCTCGCCTCGGTCCGGCCCATCCCGGAGTAGAAGGAACGGCCGCCGTCGTAGTCACGGCACCACGAGATCGGGTGGAAGGCGCCGTTCGCGCCGACACCCGGCTTGTAGGTCGCTTCTTCGACCTGAGCGACGGTGTGCACGGTGCCGACCGGGTTGACCTCCCAGTTGAGCCACCGGTCCGTGCGGACCCACTTCTGCGGCAGGCCCGCGGTGGCCGGGTTCACCTTGTCGAGGACGTCGACCGTGGCCTCCGCCGGAGCGGTCTCCGGCGGCGGCGGGGTGTTCGACTGGTCCTTGAACAGCTTGAAGTCGGCCAGCTGGATGATCGGGTCACCCGCGTTGGCGGTGATGTTCAGCCGGTAGTTCGAGTACGCCGTGGTGTTGGCGAAGGTGAACGTGCGGCTCTGGAGCGGATCGGTGAACACCTCGTTCGTCCGGGTGTCCAGATCGGTCCACGTGGTCCCGTCGTTGGAGCCCTGGAAGGTCCAGTTCTTCGGGTTACGTCCGGCGAAGTCGTTGGCGGACACCAGCGCGTAGCTGCTCACCGCGACCGGGGCGGCCAGCTTGTAAGCGACCCAGCCGGTGTTCGCGAAGGCCAGCCACTTGGTGTTCTCGTTGTTGTCGGCCAGCTTTTCCTTGGTCTCGTTGGGCGGGTTCTCCGCACTCGCGGTGACCGAGGCGATCGCCTCCGGCGTGGGACGCGCCCCCACCGGACGCGCTCCGATCAGGCCGGAGAACCACTGCGAACCGTCCTGCGCACGAGCGGCGTCCGACAGCCCGAGGAAGCCACCGCCCGCCTTCATGTAGTTCTGCAGCGAGGTTTCCTGGTCGCGGTTGAGCGTGATGCCCTGCGCGGAAAGGAAGACGACGCCGCGGTACTTCGCGAGGTTCGCCTGCGTGAACACCGCTGGGTCCGAAGTGGACGATACGGAGATGCCGTTCGCCTGGCCAAGGCTCGCGATCGCGTCCGTGGCACGCAGGACGGGGTCCTTCTGGTCCGCGGCGGTGCCGTGGAAGACCAGGACGTTCACCGGCACGTTCGTGGCGGCTTCGGCGGTCACCGGTGCGATGGCCAGCGGAAGCCCCGCCGTGACAACGGCCCCGACCGCCAACGCGGCCAGTGACCGTCTGCGGAGGCGGCGCTTCGAAAAGACTCGTCTCAAGATCTCGCTCCTTTCAAGCGATGGGTCGTGAGTGTTTTGGGTCGTTCTAACGACCCAAAACACTCACGACCGAGCTAGTGGTGGGTATGGGCCGAAGCGCCGGTGGCGTCCGGAGTGGAAGTCGGGTGCTGATGACCCTTGAAGCGGTCGATCGCCTCCTGTGCGCCCGCGGGCATCCCGCCGTCGGCGTTGCGGACCAGGAACACGCCGGACATGCCGTCGTCCGAATGCTGCTGGACATGGCAGTGGTACATCCACGCGCCCGGCCCGACGCCGTCACCGGCGATCACCTGGAACCCGAAGGAGTTGCCGGGGTCGAGGGTTTTGTTGTCGAGGATCGGGGCGTTGTCGGTCGCGCTGGTGAGCATGCCGGTGCGGGTGTCCGCCCAGCGGTGCGCGTGCAGGTGGAAGGTGTGCATCAGGTTGCCGTGCCCGATGCAGATGAACTCGACGCGTTCACCGAGGTTCGCCTCGAAGATCGGGGTGTTCGGGGCGATCTGGTGGTTGATCCACATTTCGGTGAACACCACGGTGAACTGCTTGCTGGGCAGCAGATCCCCGCGTTTGCGCACGATCAAACCGCCGTAGAGCCCCTTCATCAGGCCCACGGTGCCGTGATCCCCGCCGAACGCGTGGTCGTGGTAGTGCCAGTAGCCCGCGCTGCCGGGCATCCAGAAACCGTTGGCCGCCTGGTAAGCCGTCCGCGTCTTCCAGGTGTAGGTCTTGGTCTCGTACGGTTTGTTGAAGGAATCGTTGAACGGTGAGCCGTCCGACTTGGTGTCGTAGTTGACGCCGTGCGGGTGGATCGAAAGCCGCTGGTCGGTGTTGTTGACCAGTTCGATCACCAGCGTGTCGCCCTCGTAGCACTCCAGGAGCGGTCCGGGGATCGTCGGCTTGCCGGGCTCCAGCCCGTAACCGACCCGGGTCGAACCGGGAACGTAGTCGGCGTACACGGTGATGTTGCGGGTCATCCCGGCGGCGGCCGCGGGGGCCGAGCCGGCGCTGGCCGACACCACGACCGGGGCGAGGACCCCGGCCGCGGTACCCGCGAGCATCGATCTGCGGGACAGCCCGCGTTTGTTCTTGTCCATGGTGGATTCCCCAGTCAGAAGCGGACGTTACGGAGATAGGTGAACCCGGTCTGGGCGGTGCTCAGGGGATCCGTGGGGTTGTCGTGCTCGACGATGTACTCGTGCAGATTGGCGCGGGTGTTCCGGAAGATGCGGGGGAAGTCGATGACGCCCTTGCCGGGGTCGACCATCTTGCCGTCCGCCGTCCGGTCCTTGACGTGGTACTGGACCACGCGCGGGAAGTGCTGCCGGTACAGCGAAACCGGGTCGACGCCGCCTTCCACCGCCCAGAACAGGTCGATCTCCAGGTGCACGTAACGCGGGTTCGTGTTCCTGGTGAGCACGTCGTACGGGCGTACGCCGCCAAGGGGCGCGAACTCGTGCGCGTGGTTGTGGTACCCGAGCGGGATCCCGGCCTGGCGGAACTTCCGTGCCGCCGTGTCGAGCCGTCCCGCGAACCGCGTCCAGCCGTCGATGGTGTCGAAGGCCGCGAACGGAACGTTGGCGCGGGTGTTCCCGAGGACCTTCGCGTCCGCGATGGTCTTGTCGATGTCCCCGTCGATACCCACATGCGTGGACGTCGCCCGGATGCGGTTCTTGTCGAGCAGGCCGCGAAACTCCTCGGCCGTGCGGCCGTAGGTGCCTGCCAGTTCGACCTTCCGGTAGCCGATGTCCGCCAGCGCGGACAGGGTTCCCGGAAGATCGGCCTGCAACGCGGTGCGCAGGGAGTAGAGCTGGATGCTGATCTTGTCCACCGGGACGCGGCCCCGACCGTGGTGGCCGTGTCCCTCGGTGGCCGCACTGGCCACGCCCGGCAGGGCTACCGCCGCACCGACCGCGACCGCCGCCGTCGCGGCACCTCGCAGGAGTGAACGTCGAGAGTGGAACCGCTCAGCTTCTTCACCGCACATGAAACCGCCCTCACTTCTGGTTGCTGAAAGCCGCGTCGAAGGCCGCCGACGGCTTGTCGAACAGGAGCCCCCGCAGAAAGGTCACGGCTTCCGCCGCGCCCCGGAGCCGGTCCATGCCGGCGTCTTCCCACTCCACCGAGATCGGACCGGCGTAACCGATCGAATTCAGTGCCCGGAAACAGTCCTCCCACGGCACGTCGCCGTGCCCGGTCGAAACGAAGTCCCAGCCGCGTCGGGGGTCTCCCCAGGGGAGATGCGAACCGAGCCTTCCGTTGCGTCCGTCGAACCGTTTCCTGGTGTCCTTGCAATCCACGTGGTAGATCCGGTCGGCGAAATCGAGGATGAAGCCGACCGGGTCGAGGTCCTGCCAGACGAAATGCGAAGGATCCCAATTCAGCCCGAATGCCGGACGGTTGCCGACAGCTTCGAGCGCACGTTTGGTGGTCCAGTAGTCGTAAGCGATCTCCGACGGGTGGACCTCGTGGGCGAACCGGACGCCCACCTCGTCGAAGACGTCGAGAATCGGGTTCCACCGGTCGGCGAAGTCCGAGTAACCGTCGTCGATGACCGCCTGCGAGACCGGCGGGAACATCGCGACGTACTTCCAGGTCTTCGAACCGGTGAAGCCGATCACCGTGTCCACCCCGAGTTTCGCCGCCGCGCGGGCGGTGTCGGCCATTTCCTTGGCGGCCCGCTGCCGGACGCCTTCCGGTTCACCGTCGCCCCACACCCGCGAGGGAATGATGGCCTGGTGGCGTTCGTCGATCGGGTCGTCGCAGATGGCCTGGCCGACGAGGTGGTTGGAAATGGCCCACACCTTGAGGCCGTGGTCAGCGAGCAGCTTCAGGCGTCCGGGCACGTAGTCCTCTTCGGACAGTGCGCGGCCGACCTCGAAGTGATCGCCGGAACACGCGATTTCGAGGCCGTCGTAGCCCCATTCGCTGGCCAGCCTGCACACCTCGGTGAACGGGAGATCCGCCCACTGGCCGGTGAACAGTGTGATCGGACGGCTCATCAGTTCTCCTCGAAAGTGATCGCATCGACGTCGAACAAGCCGCCGGAACCGCCCTTGAACACGAGGAACAGCGGGCCGGTCCCACCGGGGTCGGTGATGGCGGAGGTGGGTTCGTGAGTGATTTGGGTCGTTAGAACGACCCAAATCACTCACGACTACTTGAGCCCCTGCAACGACAGGAGCAGTGGATGAACGCCCGTCGCACCGACACGACCGGACGGCTGGAAGGCCGGATCACTGCACAACAGCACCGGACCGTCCTCACCCGCGTCGGGCAGCCGCCCGTGCGAGCCACGCACCCAGCGTGGCTCGGTCGGGACGACGTCCATCGCGTACCGCAGCCCGGCGAACTTCTTCGCCAGGTTGAGCCCGGCCCGTGCCTTGGCGAACTTGTCCTCCGGGTCGAAGAACAGCTCGGCGGGGTCGTAGCCCGGTTTGCGGTGGATCTCGACGCCGCGCGCGAAGTCGGGCTTCCGCTCGTCGTCGAGCCAGTAGTAGTAGGTGAACCACGAGTCCGGCTCGGCGACGGCGACGAGTTCGCCGGCGCGTTCGTGGTCGATGCCGTACTTGGCCTGTGCCTCCCTATCGAGGACTTCGTCGACGCCGGTCAGCTCACCGATGATCGACCGGACACGCTCCACATCGGACTCATCGCGGACGTAGACGTGCGCCACCTGGTGGTCGGCGACGGCGAACGCACGCGACGCCCACGGGTCGAGGTACTCCATACCCGCCTGGGTGTAGACCTCCAGCAGCCCCTCGCGACGCAGCGCCCGGTTGATGTCCACCGGCCTGCTGACGTTCGTGATCCCGTACTCGCTGAGTGCGACCACGGTCGCCCCGGCGTTACGGGCGTCGTCGAGCAGCGGCGCGAGTGCCTTGTCCAGGTCCCGTGCCGCCAAAGCGGCCTGCGGCGCGTCGGGACCGAAGCGCTGCAGGTCGTAGTCCAGGTGCGGAACATAGGTCAGCAACAGATCCGGACGCTTCTCACGCAGGATTTGCCGTGACGCGCCGATCACCCACTTGCTCGACTTGATCGACGCCGTCGGGCCCCAGTACTGGAAGAGCGGGAACTCCCCCAGCGCGCCGGTCAGCTGGTCGTGTAGTTCCGGCGGACGCACGTAGGCGTCCGGCGACTTGCGGCCGTCGGCGTGGTAGATCGGCCGCGGGGTCACCGTGACGTCGGTGCTCATCCCCATCGCGTACCACCAGCACACGTTCGCCGACGTGTAGCCGGGGTGCGCCGTCCGCGCGGTCTCCCACAGCTTCTCGCCACTGACGAGCCGGTTGTGCTGACGCCACAGGAAGATCTCGCCGAGTTCGCGGAAGTACCAGCCGTTGCCGACGATCCCGTGCTGCGCGGGCATGAGCCCGGTGAGGAACGTCGACTGCGCACTGCAGGTGACGGCGGGCAGCACCGTGCCCAGTTCGGCCTGCCAGCCGTCGCGGGCGACGGCGGACAGGTTCGGCATGTCCCGCAACGCCTTCGGGGTCAGCCCGACGACGTCGATGACGACCAGCGGCTTCATGCGGAAACCCCTTCCTTGACGAGATTCGCCTTGGCCCACTCGAGTTCCGCCGCGATCCCGCCGACGAGGTCACCGGCGTCCGGGAGCACGCTCCAGGTGTAGGTCTCGACCTCGATATGCGGTTCGCCGGGCAGCCCGGCGGCGACGGTGCGCAGGACGTCGGTCGTGGTCGACAGCGGCGCGGCCGGGGCCTGGTGCAACGGCATGTGGAAGTGCACGCGCCACGGGCCCTCACCCGGCAGCTGTTCCCATGCCTCGGGGAGATCGTCGGCCTTGTGCACGACACCGTCGGCACCGAGTTCCCGCACCTGGTGCAGGTAGCGCGGTTCGGCGAAGGCGGCCAGGGCTTCGCGTGCCTCGGCAGGCTTCTCGACGTGCAGAGCCGCCGACGCCTGCACCTTGACGATGTCCACATCGGACTTCGCGATCGCGGCCAGTGTCTCCGCCGGGTCGGCGAACGACACCGCGAGATGGCAGGTGTCCAGGCACAGTCCGACGTACTCCGGGTCGACGCGGCCGGACAGCCACGCCAGCGCGTCGGCGACGGTGTCGAGGACACAACCGGGTTCCGGCTCGACGGCCAGCCGGATCGGCCGGTCGCCGGTCTCCCGGATGGCCCGGACGACCTGCTCGAACGCTTCGGCCGCACGGTGGTCGTCGTGGTCGGTCCACGGTTCACGCCAAGCCAACGGCAGGGTGGAGATACTGCCGTAGGTGGCGTCTTCGGCGAGCAGATCCGCGAGCACGGTCACACAGTCGATCGTGTAGGAGACCCGGTCGCTGTTCGTCCACTCAGGACGGTAGACCGCGTGCTTGACGACCTCGTCGTGGAAACCGCCGTACGGGAACGCGTTGAGCGTGTACACCGACAGCCCGCGTGCGTCCAGCTCCGTACGGAATGCCTTGCGTGCCTGAGCGTCGTCGGCGAGTCCACGGGCGACCGGGGCGGAGAGCCACAGTCCGACACCGAGCTTGTCCGCGCCCAGCCGTTCACGCACCGGGAGCGCGTATCGCTCCAGCTGCGCGACAATGCCATCGACGTCCTCGGCGGGGTGGACGTTGGTACAGTAGGAGATCATTTGCGGGCACCTCGCAGGACCGAGTTGCCCTCGAAAGTCACTGCCTCGCCGGTGAAACCGGGCAGCGGGTCGAGGGTGAGGCGTCCACTTTGGTCGTAGAAGTCGACCGGGTTCTGCCACAAAACCTTGTCGACATCGGCCTCGGTGAAGCCGCCGTCGAGCATCGCCTGCCCGGTTTTGGCGGTCTTCAGGGGATCCGAGCGACCCCAGTCCGCGGCCGAGTTGACGATCATGTTGTCCAGCCCGTACTGGCGCAGGATCTCGACCATCCGGTGTTCGTCCATTTTGGTGTCCGGGTAAATGGAGAAACCCATCCAGGCACCGGAATCCTTGACCAGTTTGACGGTGACCTCGTTGAGGTGGTCGACGATCACCCGCTCGGGAGCGATGCCGGCCTCGCGGACGACGTCGAGCGTGCGCTTGGTGCCTTCGAGCTTGTCGCGGTGCGGGGTGTGCACCATCACCGGAAGGTCGTGTTCGAGGGCCATCGCCAGCTGCCGGGCGAAGACCTCGTCCTCTTCCTTGGTCATCGAGTCGTAGCCGACCTCGCCGACCGCGACCACACCGTCCTTGGCGAGGTACCTCGGGAGCACGTCGAGCACCTCGCGGCAGCGGGGATCGTTGGCTTCCTTGGGGTTCAGCGCGATCGTGCAGTGATGCCGGATGCCGAACTGGGCAGCGCGGAAGCGTTCCCAGCCGATGAGCGCGTCGAAGTAGTCGGTGTACGAGCCGACGCTGGTGCGCGGCTGCCCGAGCCAGAACGCGGGTTCGACGAGCGCGCGGACGCCCGCCGCGTACATGGCTTCGTAGTCGTCGGTGGTCCGGGACGACATGTGGATGTGGGGATCGAAGATGCGCACGGTCAGTGGCCTTCCTTGAGCAATGAGAGGGCGTCGGCGGGTACTTCACGTCCGGCCGCTCTTCGTTCGTCGGCGAAATCGGCGAGCATCCGTCTGAGTTCGTCGTCCACGCGGGTTTCGAGTTCCGCGACGGCGGCGAGCGGAACGCCGACGAAGACGCATTTCAGCACGCCGTGCCGCCAGGCGTGGTCGTCCAGGAACCGGGCGAAAGCACCCATGGCGGCGGCGACCAGGCGAATGTCGTTGGCCCGCAACGCGTCCTGGACCAGCTGGACACCGGTGCCGACGACTTCGGCGGCCGGGGACTCCAGCGAGTTGAGCCCCCGCAGTACCCCCCGCCGCTCGGCGTCGTCGCCGTAGCGGTAGAGGTCCCGCAGCTCGGCGGCCAGCGCCGAGGAGTCGAGGACGTCCGCCAGCACCCTCACGAGCCGGACCCTGGCCCGGTCGTCGACCGTGCCGTGGACGAGCCCCTGCGGATCGGTAGCGGGTCGCAGTGCCGCCCGGCCGACCTCGCGGCCGACAGCCGGGAAGAGCGAGCCGACGACTGACGGCTTCTCCCGGATCCGGCTTTCCGCCTTGTCCAGCCACGACTCCGGCATCGCGGCGGTCAGTGCCGTGAAGGCACGCCGTGCGGTATCCGGGGCGGCGTGGCTGTGCCGAGGCAGCTCGACCGCGGCCAGCCCGGTGTAGCCGATCTCCGCCAGTGCCGTCAAAGTCGCGGGCAGATCCAGTTGTCCGTCGCCGAACTCCAGGTGCTCGTGGACTCCTTGCACCATGTCGTCGAGCTGGACGTTCCACAGCAGCGGCCCGGCAAGGCGAACGCATTCGGCCGCGTCCACCGGCTCGACGGCAACGCAGTGCCCGACGTCGAGTGTGACGCCGAACAGTTCCGGCTCGCCGAGTTCCTCGCGCAGGTCCAGGACCTGACTCAGATGCTGCACAAGGTGCCCGGGCTCGGGCTCCATCGCGAGCCGGACGTTCAGCCGCGTGGCGTGCTCCAGGACCGCCGCGACACCGTCACGCAACCGGGTCCACGCGACGTCGTTGTCCACAGTAGACACACCGGACCAGAATGACACGCAGTCCGCCCCGAGGTCCCCGGCGATCCGCAGTGCCCGCGCGAGGAAGTCGATCCGGAGCGCGGGGTCGTCGGACAGCAGCGTCGGCGAGTGCTTGCGCCACGGGTCGAGCAGGTAACGCGCACCCGTCTCGATCACGACGCGGTTCAGGCCGAGCGCCGAAAGCCGCGAGGACACGTGCTCGACCTGTCGCGTCAGATCGTCGGCGAACGGGTCGAGGTGGTCGTGGTCCAGCGTGAGCGCCACCCCGGTGTAGCCGAGATCGGCGATCACGGCGAGCGCGTCGTCGAGGCGGTGGTTGGAGAACCCGTTGGTGCCGTATCCCAAAGAAAACACTGTCATGTGGGGCTCACCTTCCGCGACAGCTTGCGGGCGATCGGCAGCGCGGCCGCGACCAGCACGGCTCCCAGCACCGAACCCTTGGCCGTGACCGCCGCCTGCAGCGGGACCATGCCGTGGATGCCGTTCTTGGTCGCCGAGCGCACGGACTTCGCCGACGGATCGCGGACGGCGTCCGCCTGCGCCCGGCCGACCATCCCCGCGTACCCGGAACCAGCGGCCATCGACGCTGCCCGGTGCCAGCCACCGCGGGCCGGACCGGTCAATGCCAACGTTGTCGCCGCGCAGCTCGTGGCGAGTGCGGCGCGGGCCGTCGCCGGATTCGCACCGTGTACCTCCCCGGTGGACAACGCGGTGACGCCCAGTGTGTGGACACCCACCGCCGCCGCGGCGGTGGCGGCCTTCTTCGGAGAGTCACCCGCGCCGAGCAGGACGTCGAGGGTGCGGCAGGCCGCCATCGCGAAGGGTCCGGCCGGGGTCGGCTTGAGCAAGGTGTCGTACGCCCACACCGCGGCGGCCAGCGGAACCGCGACCTTCATCGCCTGACGGCCACCGCCGAGCGCGGCCAGGCCCAGCCCGGCCGCGGTCAGCGAGGCACCGGTGGTGAGCGCCGCGCCCGCGCTCACCCGCCCGGACGGGATCGGCCGCTCGGGACGCTCCACGGCGTCGAGCTTCCGGTCCGCCCAGTCGTTGAGGGCCATTCCGGCCCAGTAGAAGGCGACCGAGGACAGCGGCAGCAGCAGCCGTCGCCCGGTCATCTTGAGCCCGGCGGCCGCCGACCCGGCGACCGTGTCACCGAGCACGGTCAGCGCGGCGGGCGCCCGTACGAGTTCTACGTAAGCCTTCACAGGGTCGCCGCCCAGGCGATCAGGCGGGCGGACTGCTCGGCAAACCGGTGTTCGTCACTGCCCAGCGGATCCTTGAAGAAGAAGCCGAGCTCGGTCAGCGCGCCACTCCGGCCGTCGGCGTGTGCGGCGGTGACCAGGCGGGCGAGGTCGAGGATCAGCGGCGCGGCGAGTGCCGAATCGAACCCGGTCCAGGTGAACTGCAGGCTCATCCGCGCGCCGAGGAAACCCTCGAACGACACGTGGTCCCAAGCGGTCTTGACCTCACCGAGGTCGGGCACGTTGTCGATGTGCAGTGGCGCGGTGACGTCGTCGCCGAGCAGTGCCGCGAGCCCGCGGGCCTTCGATTCCAGCTTGCTGTTCGCGGTCACCGGGTCGGCCAGTGTCTCGCCGTCACCACCGCCGAGAAGGTTGGTGCCCGCCCAGGAGCGGACCTTCAGTGCCCGCGCGCTGAACATCGGCGCGAGGACGGTGCGCAGCAGGGTCTCGCCGGTCTTGCCGTCGGAACCCGCGTACGGCAGGCCTTCCCGCTCGGCGAGTTGCCGCAGCGCGGGCAGGGTGATCCCGGCGGACGGCGTGAACTCGACGTACGGAGCACCCGCCTTCAGTGCCGCGTAGGCCGAAAGCGAACTGGACGGCAGGACCGCCCTCGCCGGGTCGTCCAGCGCCTTCTCCAGCGAGTCCAGGTCGTCGTGTTCAGGCAGGTGAGGACACGGGGCCTCGGTGGAGGACACGTTGACCACCACGACCCGCGCGAGGTCGTGCCGATCGGCGAAAGCTCGGATGTCCGCCGTGAGCCGGGCGGCGGCGTCGGCCTGTGCACCCGTATGCGTCGCCGGGTGATAGCCGTCGCGGATCTCGGCGTCCACTTCGGCCAGTCCGGACCGGACGGCCGCGAACACCGAGTGCCCGAACACGCCGGCCCCTGCCAGCTGTTCAGCACGTTTCTCCAGCGGGGTGTGCACGATGTCGTGCCCGCCGAGGACCAGGTCGTCCCAGCCCGGCAACGGAACCCCCGCGAACGCGGGCAGCTCGGTGACACAGCCGGTCGGACCGGCCACTCGCGCCCGGAGTGCGAGCAACCCGACCGCCGCGGTCGTGGCGACAGACCCCCTCGCGCCGATCAACCAGATGCCCGTACGCTCGTGAGCAGGCATTTCTCCACCTTTCCAAACCCGAAAACACCAACCTCGGATGGTCGGACGTTTCGGATCGAACCAAGTCGCAGTGATGTACGTCCATGCGACTTTCGGCTGGAACTACACCTCAGTTACTTCCCCTCGCAGTGACACCGGGCACAGCGGTCCATCGCGCCTCTTCGGCCGCACTGCGCTCGACCGCGTCGAGGACCTTCTGAACCCTCAACCCGTCCTCGAAGGACGGTTCGGGATCCGTGCCTTCGCCGATCGCGGTGAGCAGGTCGGCGACCTCGTTGGTGAAGGTGTGCTCGTAGCCGAGGAGGTGCCCCGGCGGCCACCACACCCCGACGTACGGATGCTCCGGTTCGGTGACCAGGATCCGGCGGAACCCGGCCTCGGTGGCGGGTCCGCCACCGTCGAAGAAGGACAGTTCGTTCATCGATTCGAAGTCGAACGCGAGGCTCGCCTTCGACCCGTTGATCTCCAGCCGCATCGCGTTCTTGCGGCCCAGCGCGAACCGGGTCGCCTCGAAACTCGCCACGGCCCCACCCGAAAACCGGCCGAGGAACAACGCGGTGTCGTCGACCGTGACCTGCCCGGTGCCGCCGTTCCCGTCCGGCCGCTCCTTGACGAAGGTGTTGGTCAGCGCGGAAACGCCGGTGATGGTCTCGCCGGTGACGAACTGGGCGGCGTCGACGATATGCGCGCCGAGGTCGCCCAGCGCGCCGGAGCCCGCCTTGTCCTTGTGCAGCCGCCAGGTCATCGGCGACCGCGGGTCGGACAGCCAATCCTGCAGGTAGACCGACCGCACGTGGCGGATCTCGCCGAGCGCCCCGCTCGCGACCAGCTTCCTGGCGTGCGCGAGCGCGGGCACCCGGCGGTAGTTGAAGGCCACCATGGACCGGACGCCGTTCACCCGCGCCTTCGCCGCCGCCTCGGCCATCGCCTCGGCTTCGGCAAGGGTGTTGGCCAGCGGTTTCTCGCACAGCACATGCTTTCCGGCTTCGAGCGCGGCGATCGCGATCTCGGCGTGGCTGTCACCCGGCGTGCAGATGTCGACCAGGTCGACGTCGTCGCGGGCGATCAGCGCACGCCAGTCCGTCTCGACGTCTTCCCAGCCGAACCGTTCCGCCGCGGCCTTCGCCCGCCCCTCGTCACGGCCGCCGAGCACGGCGAGTCTCGGGATCAGCGGTGGTGTGAAGAACCGGTGCACACTGCGCCAGGCGTGCGAATGCACCGCACCCATGAACGCGTGTCCCACCATGCCGATCCCGATCGTTTCCGTTGCCGTGCTCATACCCCTCCTAGATCCGCCTGCGTGTGTCGGGAGTGCTTTGTTACGAGTCGAAGCCGACGTCCAGGTACTTGTCGACGTTCTCCTTGGTGACCACCGCGGAGTACGTGGTGATCTCGGCGGGGATCTCGTGCTCGGCGAAGTCACCGGCCCCCTTGCCCTGGCCGAGAAGCCGCGCGAGCGAGATCGCCGAAGACGCCATCGACGGGCTGTAGAGCACTGTCGCCTTCAGCGGTTCGGCGTCGGACTTGATCAAGTTCATCGCGTTCCTCGAACCGGCGCCGCCGACCATCAGGAAGTTCTTGCGGTTGGCGTTGTTGATCGCCGCGATGACGCCGACCCCCTGGTCGTCGTCGTGGTTCCAGAGCGCGTCCAGTTTGGGCGCGGACTGGAGCAGGTTCGACGTCTGCTGCTCACCCGACTCCGGCGTGAACTGCGCCGAAACCCGCGGCCCGACGGCGAAACCCTGACGCGCCAAGGCGTCCTTGAATCCCTTGCTGCGTTCCTGGGTCAGCGGCAGCGAGTCGATCCCCGCGACCTCGCCGATGACGGGGCTCGCGATGTTCTTCGCCTTCATCTGCTGGGCGATGTAGTTCCCGGCGTTGACACCCATGCGGTAGTTGTCGCCACCGATCCAGGTGCGGTACGCGAGCGGGGTGTCGAAGACGCGGTCGAGGTTGATCACCTGGATCCCGGCGTCCATTGCCTGCTGGCCCACCGCCGTCAGCGCCTTGCCGTCGAACGGCAGGATCACCAGGACGTTGACCTTGGCGTTGATCAGCGTCTCCACCTGGGAAATCTGCTGGTTGACGTCGTTGGTGCCCTCGGTCGCGTTGAGTGTGACCTCACTGAACTTCTGCGCCTGCGCGCGGGCGTTCTTGGTGATGGCCGCCATCCAGCCGTGGTCGGCGGCGGGGGCCGAAAAGCCGATGGTCACTGGACTTCCGGGCGCCGAGTTGGCACCGGCGTTCGCGACGTTGGCGGCGTTGTTCTGTGCCGGTGCCTCGTTCGAGGTGCACGCGGTCAGCAGCGCACCCGCTCCGACGGCCGCGCCTCCCAGCAGGAAGCGGCGGCGGTGCAGGGATTGTTCGGTCATGACGACTCCATCCACGGTGACCACTTAAGTACTCGTCTTGGATTTCTTTACGGAGCGGAACTGCAGTAGCGCGGCCAGCACGATGATCACGCCTTTGGCGATGTTCTGGATGTCGGTGTCCAGGTTGTTGAGCGTGAAGATGTTGGACAGCACGGTGAAGATCAGCACGCCGATCAGGGTGCCGATGAGCGAGCCGCGGCCACCGGTGAGCAGGGTGCCGCCGATGACGACCGCCGCGATGGCGTCGAGTTCGTAGAGCATGCCGTTGGTCGAGGCGCCCGCGGTGGTGCGGGCGACGACCATCAGCGCGGCGATGCCGCAGCACAGGCCGGCGACGCCGTAGACGAGGGCGGTGTGCCGCTTGACGTTGATACCCGCCAGGCGTGACGCCTCGGCGTTGCCGCCGACCGCGTAGGTGCGGCGGCCGAAGGTCGTGCGGTTCAGCAGCACCCAGCCGATCGCGAACACCAGCGCGAACATCCAGATCAGCACCGGGATCCCGAGCAGGTCACCGCGGAAGAACTCGAGGAAACCGGTGTCCGCGACCACCTGCGTGCGGCGGCCGCTGATGCGTTCGGCGAGGCCGCGGGCCGAGACGTACATCGCGAGTGTCGCGATGAACGGCACGATCTTCCCGTAGGACACCAGGATCCCGTTGACCAGGCCGCAGCCGAGGCCGACCAGGAGTCCACAAAGGATCATCACGAACGGGCCGTAGGACTGGGTGGCCAAGGTGGTCAGCCAGACACTGGACAACGCGACGATGGACCCGACCGAGAGGTCGATGCCGCCGGCGATGATCACGAACGTCATCCCGACACTGACCACGCCGATGGCCGCGGCCAGCCGCAGGATCGTGGAGAGGTTGCCTTCGGTGAAGAACTGGTCGGGCCGGGTCACGCTCCCGACGATGCACAGGACCACCAGCACACCGGTCAGCCCGAGCAGCCGGGGGTCTAGCGAGAAGTTCCGTTTTTCTTTGGGTGGTACGGGTTTCACGACGTTTCCCGTACGCACCGACTCGGCTTGGTCAGTCACGCCGCACTCCCCTCGAGAATCACGTCGAGCACATCCGCCTCTGTCAGCTCCGCAGACGGCTTTTCAGCCAGGACACGTCCTTCACGCAGCACCAGCACCCGGTCGGACAGTCCGAGTACTTCGGGGATCTCACTGGAGACCAGCACGATCGCGACCCCGGCCGCGGCGAGTTCGGCGATCAGCCGGTACAGCTCGGCGCGCGCGCCGACGTCGACCCCGCGCGTCGGCTCGTCCAGCAGCAGCACCCGGCAGCCGCGGACCAGCCAGCGCGCGAGTACCGCCTTCTGCTGGTTGCCACCGGAAAGCGTGCGGATGATCCGCTGGGGGTCGGCGGGCCGGAGATCGAGGCGCCGCAAGCTTTCCCCAGCGTCTTCGAGTTCGCGCGAACGGTCGGAGAAGCCGAACGTCGCGTATTTGGAGAGGCTGGCCAGTGTCACGTTGTGCGCGACGGAGAGATCCAGCAGCAGGCCCTGGCTCTTGCGTTCCTCCGGCGCCAGGCCGATTCCCGCCTTCACCGCCGCGGACACACTGCCTCCCCGGATGACGTTCCCGTCGACCGAGACCGACCCGGTGTCCTGCTTGCGCGCCCCGAAGATCGTCTCCAGCAGTTCACTGCGGCCCGACCCGACAAGGCCCGCGATCCCGACGACTTCGCCCGCGTGCACGGAGAAGTTCACGTTCTCGAACTCGCCGACGGTGGTCAGGTTCTCCACCTTGAGGACCTCGGTGTCCGGGTCCACGTGCTCCTGGTGACGCGGCCCGAAGACGGTCTCGACCTTGCGGCCCGCCATCAGCGCGACGAGGTCCGAGGTCGGCGTCACCTTCGCGTCGAGCCCGGTGGAGACGGTCTTGCCGTCCTTGAGCACGGTGACGCGGTGCCCGATCCGGCGCAGCTCTTCGAGCCGGTGGGAGATGTAGATGATCGCGACCCCCTCGGCGGTCAGCTCACCGACGATGCGGAACAGGTTGTCGACCTCTTCCCCCGCGAGCGCGGCGGTGGGCTCGTCCATCACCAGCAGCTTCGCGTCGTAGGCGAGCGCCCGCGCCATCGAGACCAGCTGCTGTCCGGCGGCGGAGAGCTTGCCGACCTCGGTCGACGGCGTGATCTCCGGATGTCCGAGCCGGGCCATCAGTTTGGCGGCCATGGCCCGGGACTCGCTGACTTTCGTGAAGCCGAACGACGCGCGCTCGCGGCCGAGGAAGATGTTGTCGGCGACGGAAAGCCCGGGTACCAGGTCGAGTTCCTGGTACATGGTCGCGATGCCGATCTTCAGCGCGGCGACCGGCGACGGCAGCGTGACCGCCTCACCCTGCCAGGTGATCTCGCCTTCGTCGGGACGGTGTGCCCCGGCGAGGACCTTGATCAGCGTGGACTTACCCGCGCCGTTCTGGCCGAGAAGGCAATGCACCTCACCGGGTTCGACGTCGAAGTCGACCCCGTCAAGTGCGCGGACCCCCGGGAAGGTCTTCACGATCCCCCGGACGGAAAGCAAGGTCATGCCGGCGCCTCCTCGGCCTCGGTGGCAAGCGGAACGAGCGTCGGATCGGCGAAAAGCCGTTCGGTGGCAAGGTGTGCGGCTCCACGCAGCGGAGCGGTGGTGCCCAGCGGCGACGTCACGACCCGGCAGCTGGGTTCCTGGCCGAGCGGCCGCGCGGACAGCTCCCGGCGCACCGGCTCGACCAGCCACTCACCCAGTTCGGCGAAGTAACCACCGAGCACCACGACGTCCGGGTCGAGCACATCGACCACAGTGGACACCGCGACGCCGAGCGCGACCCCGAGTTCCGAGACCGCCGCGACCGCACGCTGGTCACCACGCCGCACGCGGTGCTTGAGCAGCCCGACCCGGCCGTCGACGCCGAGTGCGGGGTCGTGCAGCGGGTCGCCAGGCGAGGCGGCGCCACGCAGCACCGCGTTGAGCCCGGCCTTGGTCTCCAGGCAGCCGACGCGGCCGCAGTGGCACTGCTCGCCGGACGGGTCGACGGTGATGTGCCCGACCTCTCCGGCGAAGCCGCGGGCACCACGCAGGATCGCGCCGCCGGAGACGAGTCCGCCGCCGACCCCCATCCCGCCGCTGAGGTAGAAGAGTTCGCTGGCCCCGGCACCGACCCCGGCGACCACTTCGCCGACCGCGCCGAGGTTGGCCTCGTTGTCGACCGCGATGGCGTCGACCGGGACGTCGAGCCGGGCGGCGAGCAGGTCGGCGATCTCGGCGTCACGCCAGCGCAGGGTCGGCGCGAACCGCAGCACCGCGGCGGCCGAGTCGACCAGGCCGGGGACGGACACCGTGATCCCGACCGGCCGCTCGTCACCCAGCACCTGACCGGCGAGGAAGGCGAGTTCGTCCATGCTCCGGTGGAGGCCGAGCGCGGCGACGTCGGCCGTCTCGACACGCTCGGCGATGACACGGCCGTCGAGATTGACGACGACGGCGGCGAAGCGATCGGCCTCGACACTGAGCGCGAGCCCGTACGCGCTGGCGCCGTTGAGCTCGACCAGCTGACTGGGCCTGCCGTTGCCGCTGGCCTGGAGTCCGGCGGAGCGGACGAGGCCGCGTTCGGAGAGCTCGGTGATCAGGCCGGAGACCGCCGCTTTGGTGAGCCCGCATCGCGCCGCGAGCTGCGTACGCGACAGCGGCCCCGCACGCAACGCCCGCAGGAGCGCGGCGAGGTTCGAGGTCCGTTTTCCTGCCGGGAACCCCTCGACGCCGGTCGCCGTGCGTTGGCTGACCGGGTCGAGCTGCCCGGATTCAGTCGCGGCCACACTGCCCCATTTGACGACGCCTCACTTACGAATCGGCCGTAACAAACTTTGTTACTTAGCCAGCGAAAGTAGGGTGGTGCGTGTCACTCGTCAAGGTGACAACAAGACAGAAATGGCCTCCGTCACCCGATTAGCCGCTCGATTCGGTACAGACTTTCGTACTTTGCGAGCAAAAGTCTGTACGATCTTGACGTTACTGGTCGTGAGTGATTTGGGTCGTTCTAGCGAAGGGTGTTTCAGGTATCTACGGCGGGTGAGCCGGGTAGTGGCCGGTCCTTGAAGGACTCCTTGAGGGACCCCAGAGTTCCTCAAGGTTCCTCTCACCCGTCCCGGAAGGTCATCACGAGCCCCCGCAGCTCCACCAGTCGCAACGGCGGCGCGTGAAGGACCCCTTCCCTCGGCTCAGCCGAAGAAACTCGACCTTCACACCTTCCCCAGTACAGGAAGGCCCCCTTCCTTGCGCCTAGGTACAGGAAGGGGGCCTTCACGTACCCAGGCAAGGAGACATCACGGACCGGACCCACGATCAGCCCCGCAGCCAAATCCAGTAGCTACCCAAGACACGCTTGGCCCTAACGACCCAAATCACTCACGACCCGGCTCGCCTGTGCCGCACCGGTGATGTTGCGGACCATCCCGCCGAAGACGACGCCGTGGAACGGTGCGATCCCCTTCCAGTACGCGTGCCCGGCGAGGCCGTGCGGCTCGAACACCGCCCGCTGCCGGTAGATCGTCCGGCCGTCCTCATCGGACTCGACGCCGAGTTCGAGCCAGGCCCGTCCGGGGAGCTTCATCTCCGCGCGCAGTCGCAATAGCCGCGGCCGGTCGAGGTATTCGACGCGCCACCAGTCCAGTGCTTCGCCGAGATGCAGCCGTCGCGGATCTCGCCGTCCGCGCCGCAGCCCGACGCCCCCGGCGAGCCGGTCGGCCCAGCCGCGGACCGACCACGCCAATGGGAACGAGTACCAGCCGTGCTCGCCGCCGATGGACTCGATGACGTCCCACAACGCCTCCGGCGACGCGTCCGTCTTCTGCTCGCGCTTGTCCTCGTAGACCGTCCCGCCCGCCCAATCCGGGTCGCTCGGCAGCGGATCCGACGGCGCGGACGACGCGTCGGACCAGCGGGTTGGGACGTCGGCGTTGCGGATCCGGCTCAGCGCCAGTTCGACGGCGTGTTCGTAGTGCGTCAGCCCCTCTTCCGGATCAGGAATGTGCTCGGCGATCGCCCGATCGTGGCAGACCACCTCGTGCACGAGCGATTCGATCAGCGGCACCGCGATCGAACGCGGGACCGGCGTGACCAGGTTGACCCATTGCGCGGACAGCCACGGCGTCAGCACCCGAACCGGGACGACCGCGCGCCGCGGCAGGCCGGCGACGACCGCGTATCGCCGCATCATGGCCAAATAGGTCAGGACGTCGGGGCCGCCGATGTCGAAGGCGCCGTTCACTTCGGGTGGCAGGACGGCGGCGCGTACGAGGTAGTGCAGCACGTCCCGGATCGCGATCGGCTGGATGCGGTTGTGCACCCATCTCGGCGTGATCATCGCCGGGAGCCGCTCGGTGAGGTATCGCAGCATCTCGAAACTCGCCGAGCCGGAGCCGATGATCACCGCGGCCTGCAGGACCGCGGCGGGCACGCCGGACTCCAGCAGGATCCGCCCCACCTCCGCCCGCGAAGCCAAATGCGGGGACAACTCCTCGTCGTCCGGCACAATCCCGCCGAGGTACACCAGGCGTCGCACTCCCGCCGTCTTCGCGGCCTCCGCGACCGTCCGCGCGCCTTCCCGGTCGATCTCGACGAAATCCTTGCGCGTCAAGGAATGCACAAGGAAGTAGACGACCTCGCCGTCGGCCAGCGCCGCCTCGATCGAGGCCGGGTCGGTGATGTCGCCACGTTCGACCTCGACGCGATCACGCCACGGTTCCTCGGCGACTTTCTCCGGCGACCGCGCCACGACGCGGACCTCGTGACCCGCGTCGAGCAGATGCGGCACCAGCCGTCCGCCGACATAACCCGTCGCACCGAGCACCACGCATCGCATTCACCCGAGTGTTCACCGCGAAGGGACGGCGCGCAGCCCGAGTGGCCCGTTCAGGGGGCCAGCCTGCCCCGGACCTCGACGGTCGCGGCGATGCTGCTCCGGAGGAACCGTGCGACCGTCCGCCGCTCGTCCTCCCCCAAGTCGCGCCACGCCGCGGAGAAGCTCTCGCCGAGCGGCAGGAAGAACTCGGCGCCGATCCGCCTTGCCTGGTCGTGCATCCGCAATTCGACCTTGCGCCGATCGGTCGCGCTCCGGTCCCGGTTGAGATGACCGGCCCGCTCCAGCCGGTCCAGCACCGACGTCGTCGCCGACGCGCTCAGGTGCAGGGCGTCGGCGAGCCTGCTCGGGCTCATCGGGTCGCCCATCCTGGCCGCGTCCATGATCACCGCGAGCGCGTTGAGGTCGGTCCGGTGCAGGCCGTGCGCCTCGCCGAACATCTCGGCGAACCGGTCCGATTCGACGGTCAGCTGCCGCAGCAGGAGGACGAGCAGCTCGTCGGTGACGTCCTCAGGCATGTCCCGCCACTCCCCTCACGTTGCCCCGTCCGGGTGTTGAGTTTACTATTTCGATGGTCGAAATATTCGTTCGCCGAAATAGTGCTGTCACGGGAGCCATCCGTTCATGATCTCGGAAGTCGAACGTCCCGCCCGCACGCGGTCACGTCTGCGGTGGCTGCTCCCCGCCCTCGTCGCGATCGGCTGGCTGGTCTTCGGCGGAATCGGCGGCCCGTACGCCGGCAAGCTGAGCCAGGTCACCGAGAACGACAGCAGCGGTTTCCTGCCCGCTTCGGCCGAAGCGACCGAGGTCGGCGAACTGCAAAAGCAGTTCTCGAGCGCCGCCGTCGTGCCGGCGATCGTCGTGGCCGAACGGCCGTCGGGCCTCAGCGAGGACGACAAGCGGTTCCTCGCGGACCGGACGTCGAACGCACGTTTCGTCCCCGCCCCTGGCAGTGACGCCGGTGCGCAGGTCGTCGTCCTTCTCGACGCGAAAAGCGACCCAGGTGACGGTGTCGAGGCGCTGCGGGAGGCGCTCGCTCGCGACACGCCCGACGGCCTGAAAGTGCTCGTGACCGGCCCGGCCGCCCAGATCGCGGACCTCAAGGAGGCGTTCGGCGGGATCGACGGCCTGCTGCTCCTGGTGGCGGGCGCGGTGGTGGCGGTCATCCTGATCATCGTCTACCGGAGTCCGCTGCTTCCCTTGTTCGTCCTGTTGTCAGCCGTGTTCGCGCTGGGAACGGCGAGTCTCGCGGTCTACCTGCTCGCCGACCACGACGTGCTGGCGCTGAACGGGCAAAGCCAAGGCATCCTGTTCATCCTCGTCTTCGGGGCCGCCACCGACTACGCGCTCCTGATGATCTCGCGCTACCGCGAAGAACTCCGGACGACCGATGACGCCCGCACCGCGCTCCGTACCGCTTGGCGCTCGACCATCGAACCGATCGCCGCCTCCGCCGGGACCGTGATCCTCGGCGTCCTCTGCCTGCTGTTCAGCGATCTGAACTCCAACAAGGGACTCGGCCCGGTCGCCGCGATCGGTATCGCCGCCGCGCTGCTGACGACCGTCACCTTCCTGCCCGCCGTCCTGGCCTTGTGTGGCCGCAACGCTTTCTGGCCCTTCCGGCCCGCGGTCGCCCCGCCGCGTGAGGAGACCGGCGGTCTCTGGGGCCGCGTCGCGGGCTGGGTCGCCCGCGCGCCGCGCACGATCTGGATCGTCACGACCGTCGTCCTGCTCGCGGGCGGCGCGTTCCTCCCCCAGCTCAAGGCGTCCGGCACCGCGCAGTCCGACGTCTTCCTGGCCCCGGTTGATTCCGTCGCGGGACAGGAGGTTCTCTCCCGCTACTTCCCCGGCGGCTCCGGCTCCCCCACGGTGATCATCACTCCCGCCGGCCAGGCACCGGCGGTGACCGCCCTGTCGCGCGTACCCGGTGTCTCCGACGTCCGCCAAAGCACCGGGCCGGACGGCAGACCGGTCGAAGCCGGTGGGCTCGCGAAAATCGACGCGGTGCTCGCCGATCCCCCGGACTCCGACGCGGCCGTCGCCACCGTCGAACGAATCCGCGCGGCCGTCCACCCGGTCGGCGGCACCAAGGTCGGTGGGCCGACTGCGACCCTCCTCGACACCCGGACGACGTCCGAGCACGACCGCTTGCTGATCATCCCGATCGTCCTGCTCGTGATCTTCCTCGTACTCGCGCTGCTGTTGCGGTCACTGCTGGCGCCGCTGCTGCTGATCGGCACGGTGGTCCTGTCGTTCGCCGCGACCATGGGTGTCTCGGCACTGGTGTTCAACCATGTCTTCGACTTCCCCGGCGCCGACCCGGTCGTCCCGCTGTTCGGCTTCGTCTTCCTTGTCGCGCTGGGAATCGACTACAACATCTTCCTGATGACCCGCGTTCGCGAAGAGGCGGGCAGGATCGGCACGCGGGACGGGACGCTGCGCGGCCTGCGCGTCACCGGCGGCGTGATCACGTCCGCGGGCGTCGTGCTCGCCGCGACCTTCGCCGCACTGGCCGTCCTGCCCATCCTCTTCCTGGCTCAGCTGGCGTTCATCGTCGCGTTCGGCGTTCTGCTGGACACGCTTCTGGTGCGGTCGCTGCTGGTACCGGCGCTGGCGATGGACGTCGGGCGGAAGATCTGGTGGCCGTCGAAACTGGCGAAGACCGGCTAGCGGGATCCCGGACCACCCGTAACCTGGTGACCATGAGCGAGCCGGCCGAACTCACCGAGGAGTAGGCCGCAGCGCCTGGACCAGCGCGGGAAGTGCGACCAGGAGCGCGATACCGCGCACGACGCCCGCGACCACGACCGACCTCGCCGACGCGCTCGGCGTGACTCCCAGTGCGGTCTCCCAGCACCTCAAGATTCTCCGGGACAGCGGGCTGGTGGCACGCGAACGTTCCGGCCGCAGCGTCCTCTACCTGACGACCCCGCTCGGCGCGAGCCTGCTGTGACGACCCCGCTGATCGAAGATGCGCGCTACAGCTGAGTTTTGCCGAGTAGGGCTTCGAACATTTCGTACGCGCGGTAGTTGCGAAAGTGGCGTGTGTAGATCTCTGCGCCGTCGTCGCGTGGGTCGTCGTCCACCTCGGCGACGTCGAGGACGTGTTTGAGTTTCCAGGTGATTGTGTCGCCGTCGGCGTTGTCGTAGCTTGTTTCCCGGTTTTCACCGTGCAGTCGAGCCTTGCGTGTCGCGTCCTCGACGGATTCGGCGACGAAAAGAGTTACGGTTTCCTCGTACAGGGGCTCGTCGTCGCTTGCCGATGACAAAGCCTCGTACACCAGCAGCGCCGCGAAAATGGTGCCTTTTTCGGGCGCGACCTCGGGATCGGAATTCACTTCTTGAACCTTCCGTCAGTTCTCAATCCAGCGTCGGATGCCGCAGTGCGCGGGTCGTCGAGGCGCCGAGGACTCGCGAAGCCATCCACGCCAGGGCGTCGGCCGTCCGCACCGGGGTGTCCGAGGGCTGCATGATGTGGCTCAAGACGGTCCGCACCACGACGTCGATGGCGACGTCGAGCTGTTCGGCGTCCAGCGGCGGGCCGTAGGAGCGCACGCGGCCGCGCAGCATCACCCTCGCCTCGGTCAGCAGGCTGCCCGCCCGGACCGTCAGCAGGGGCAGCAGTTCGGTGTCGGTGCCGTGGGTGGCCGACACGATCGCGCGCAGCAGGAGGTTGTCGTCGGCGAGTTCGAGGACGCCGCGGACGGCGTCGTGGATCGCCTCGATGAGGTCGTCGGGGTGCCGCTCGAACGCCTCCCGGACGACGGACAGGAACCGTGCGAGCTCGTGCGCGATCATCGCTTCGGCGAGCAGGGGCTTCGAGCCGAGTTCGTTGTAGACGGTCTGGCGGCTCACACCGACGATCTCCGCCAGTCTGCTCATCGTCACCGAGGACCAGCCGGAGCGCACCGTCAGCTCGATCGCCGCGACGACGATCGGTTGCCGGTGCGGGCCACCCGTGACCGGGACTGAGGGTGCCTCGCTCATGATCGTCATTCTAGGCCGCCGTTCCCTCGGCGAACGCCAGCGCCTCCGGCCACGGCGCGCGGCCCGCGATGTGGCGGCGGTACTTCATGATCTCGCGCGGCCGGTCGACGGTCAGCGCACCGAGCGCGTCGTACGGAACCGCCCGTCCCGCGACCGACACCTCCCGAGCCGTGGTGTCGAGTCCTTCCGCGGGTGCGCCGAGCAGCAGTTCGACGCCGAGTTCGTCGCGCAGCCCCGCCTCACTGTGGAACGGCTCGACCCGACCTGGACCTTCGGCGTCGAGGAACGCCTTCGACGGCGGAAGGCGGTCGTAAGGCGGGTGGTCCTCCGCGCCGATCAGCACGATCCGTCCGCGATATCCGTCCCGGCGCGCGGCCTCCGTCGCATTTCGCGCGATCCGCCTCGATCCGCATCATGCGCCGACCCTTTTCGGTGCCACGAAATCGACCTTTTCCCGGACGCCGCAATCCGGGCAGCACCATGAATCGGGGATCGACGACCACGGGGTCCCGGCCGCGAAACCCTCCCGCGGGTCGCCGAGTTTTTCGTCGTAGACATAGCCGCAGCCCGGGCACATCCCGCCCTCGGTCGCGTCGCCGTGTGTGTCGTCGGCAACGCGGGACGGCGCGGTGACGCGGGTGCCGTAGCGAGCCAGGATCTTGGCCCGTTTCCGGGGCTGGATGTTGGCGCGGGAGATGTCACCCTCGAAATGCGCGAGCACCCGCGGATCCATCACACGGCGCCACAGCGGCGGGAACAACGCCAGCACGATCATCCCGGCGTACCCCGTCGGCAGCACCGGCGACTCCGCGAAATCACGCAGTGCCTGGTAGCGGCGGGTCGGGTTGGCGTGATGATCGCTGTGCCGCTGCAGGTGGTACAGCAAGACGTTGGTGGCGATGTTGTTGGAGTTCCAGCTGTGACTGGGATTCACCCGTTCGTAGCGCCGCCGGGCGGCCGGGCCGACCTTCTGCCGCCGCATACCGTAGTGCTCCATGTAGTTCACCACCTCCAGCAGCGAGAACCCGATCACCGCCTGGATCACCAGGAACGGCAGGATCCCGATGCCCAGCCAGGCGATCATCGCCACCCACAGCACCGCCGACATCAGCCAGGCGTTGAGCACGTCGTTGCCGATCCGGTACGGGTGCCGGTCGCGCCTGGCATAGCGCTTGCGCTCCAGGCCCCACGCGGATTTCAGCGAGCCGAACACGGTGCGCGGCCAGAACCGGTAGAAGCTCTCCCCCACCCTGCTGCTCGCCGGATCCTCCGGGGTCGCCACCCGCACGTGGTGACCGCGGTTGTGCTCGATGTAGAAGTGGCCGTAGAAGCTCTGCGCCAGCGCGATCTTCGACAGCCAGCGCTCGTGGCTCTCCTTCTTGTGCCCGAGTTCGTGCGCGGTGTTGATGCCGATCCCGCCGATGCAGCCGATCGAGACCGCGAGGCCGATCTTGTCCACAACGGACAGATCGCCGGTGCCGATCAGCCAGAACGCGGCCACGAAACCGGCGTACTGGATGGGCAGGAACGCGAAGGTGATCCACCGGTAGTAACGGTCCTGCTCCAGCCGTTCGATCACGTCGTCCGGCGGATTACCGCGGTCCAGCCCGGCGAGCAAGTCGATCAGCGGGACGATCACCAGGATCACGATCGGCCCGATCCAGAACCACACCCCCCAGCCGGTGGCCGCGTGCAGCCCGATGGCCAGGAACGCGAGCGAGGGAACCACCAGACCGATCAGCCACAGGTATCGCTTGCGGTCGGTCCATCGTTCGGTAGAGCCTGCCGGGATCGTGCCCGTCATCTCGCTCATCGCACCCTCCTCCGTTGGCTGGGTTTACAAAACAGTAAGCGATGTACACCTGGTTTGACAAGTTGTCATGCTTTGTAAATCCACTATTGCTTTCTTTGGTGAAGGATTCGCGATATCTTGCGTTTGTTAGGAAACTTACTTAACTTCAGACAGCACGCCGCGACCCACTTCGCCCACCCCGAAGGAGCGCGAATGCCCCGATCATCCCGCCGGATCCGCACCGCCAGGCTCGGCACCGCGGCCATCGCCGCCGCTGCCCTGCTGGTCCTGCCGACGACGGCCACCGCGAGCACGACGGCGAACAGCCCCTGGCCGGGCGGCTCCGCCGTCACCAACGCCGACGGTTCGAACGTCTTCGGCGGAAACCTCAGCGGCCTGTCCTTCGAAAGCGCGAACGTGCTGTGGGCGGTGAAGAATGGTCCCGGCACGCTGTACCGGCTGGTGCGCAACGGCTCGAAGTGGCAGCCCGACACCGCCAACGGCTGGTCGTCCGGCAAGGCCCTGCGCTACCGCAACGGCAAGGGCGATCCCGACGCGGAAGCCGTGGTCGCCAACCCGGACGGCGTGGTCACGGCCACCGAACGTGACGGGGACAACGACAAGAAGAGCGCGCTCAAGGTGCTCCGGTACGACGTATCCGGCTCGGCCAAGGCCCTCGCCGCGAAGGCCGAGTGGGATCTGACCGCGGATCTGCCGAAGGTTTCGGCCAACGACGGCCTCGAAGCCGTCTCGTGGGTCCCGGACAGCGCCCTCACCGCGAAGGGGTTCGTGGACGAACGCACGAAGGCGCCGTACTCCCCCGGCAGCTATCCCGGCCACGGCAGCGGTCTCTACTTCGTCGGGCTGGAAAGCAACGGCATGATCTACGCCTACGCGCTCGACCAGGCAGGCACGAAATACACCCGCGTGGCAAGCTTCGCGAGCGGGCTCGAGTCCATCATGGACCTCGAATTCGAGGCTTCGACCGGCAAGCTGTGGGCCGTCTGCGACGACACCTGCGGTGGCGACTCGACCACCCTCGCCGTCTCCGCACAGGGCAAGTTCGCGGTGACCAGGACCTACGACCGGCCGAGCGGGATGCCGGACCACAACAACGAAGGGTTCGCCATCGCCCCGGTTTGTTCGTCCGGGAGCAAGCAGGTGGTCTGGGCCGACGACGGCAACGAAGGCGGCCACGCGCTCCGCGCCGGCACCCTGTCCTGCTGAAAGGGTCGTGAGTGGCGGGGCGGATTGGCGGCGGCAGCGGGCTCGCCAGCGTCCCGGCACCGCACTCGCGTGCTTAAAGCCGTGACTCGCGTGCTCAGACCCCGCCCACCGAGTTCGGCGTCCAGCACGTGAGATCCGCCTTCAAGCACGCGAGTTACGTGCTCAAGCACGCGAGTGACGCCTTCAAGCACGCGAGTCACGTCCTTGAGCACGCGAGTCACGCCTTCGCTCTGGCCGCCAACCCCGCGAACAAGCCGGTCACAGCGAGCCCGGGCACCACGCCACCTTTGCCTTACCTCAAGAGACCGATCGGTTGGGTACTGGCCATACGTGATCGGCGGATCACTTGGCTTCGGCCAGGGGTGGAATGACGCAACAGGCGCCGGTGAAGCATCTGAAGGCGTCGACTCGCGCCTTGTTGGTCCAGTTGTCGAAGCGGTCGATCACGAGGTCGATTACGCCGCCCGCTTTCGCGGTGTCGATCCCGAGGCCGAGGAAGAGCAGCCTTGCGTTATCGGTGGTTTCGTTCGTCATACGACTCGCTCCCAGGTGTTCGGTGTTTCGTCGGCAGCGAAATCGTCCGTCACCAGGGCTTTTGCATCCAGTGCTATCCATCATTCCGGCTTCGTGCTTTTCGACTACGCCGAACGCGCGACGCGGTTCCCCCGAAAGCAGGCCGGGCCGACCGCGAAAGGCGGCCGGCCCGGTTGGTGTCAAGCCAGGATTCAGGCTTGGATCACGCCACGTCGTACCGGTCGAGGTTCATGACCTTGTCCCACGCCGCCACGAAGTCGCGGACGAACTTCTCCTTCGCGTCGTCGCTGGCGTAGACCTCCGCCACCGCGCGAAGCTCGGAGTTCGACCCGAACACGAGGTCGGCCCGGGTACCGGTCCACTTGATCTCGCCGGTCGCGGAGTCGCGGCCTTCGAAGGTCTCCGCGTCGCCGGACGCCGCCGTCCACCGCACACCCATGTCGAGCAGGTTCACGAAGAAGTCGTTGTTCAGCGTCCCCGGCTTCGCGGTGAACACGCCGTTCGCGGACTGCTGCGCGTTGGCACCCAGCACCCGCAGGCCGCCGACCAGGACGGCCAGCTCCGGGGCACTCAGGTCCAGCAGGTTCGCGCGGTCGATGAGCAGGTACTCCGTCGGGAGACGGTGGCCCTTGCCGCGGTAGTTGCGGAAACCGTCGATGGTCGGCTCCAGCGCGGCGAACGATTCGACGTCGGTCTGCTCCTGCGACGCGTCGGTACGGCCCGGGGTGAACGGCACCGTGACCTCGACGCCGCCGTCCTTGGCCGCCTTCTCGACGGCCGCGACGCCACCGAGGACGATCAGGTCGGCCCGCGAGACCTTCTTGCCGCTCTGGGCGCTGTTGAAGGACTCCTGGACGCTTTCCAGCGTCCGCAGCACCTGCGCCAGCGTCTGCGGGTCGTTGACCTCCCAGTCGCGCTGCGGCTCAAGGCGGATGCGGGCACCGTTCGCGCCCCCGCGCTTGTCGCTCGCGCGGAACGTCGAGGCCGACGCCCAGGCGGTGGACACCAGCTGCGAGACCGAAAGGCCCGAGTCGAGCAGCTTCGCCTTGAGGGAGGCGATGTCCGCGTCGTCGATCAGCTCGTGGTCGACGGCCGGGACCGGGTCCTGCCAGATCAGCGTCTCCTGCGGCACCAGCGGGCCGAGGTAGCGCTGGATCGGGCCCATGTCACGGTGGGTCAGCTTGAACCAGGCGCGGGCGAAGGCGTCCGCGAACTGGTCCGGGTTGTCCAGGAACCGACGCGAGATCTGCTCGTAAACCGGGTCGAACCGCAGCGACAGGTCGGTGGTGAGCATCGTCGGCGGGCGCTTGAGCTCACCGGACTCGGGGTCGGGCACGGTGTTCGCGCCGGCACCGTCCTTCGGCTGCCACTGGTGAGCACCCGCGGGGCTCTTGGTCAGCTCCCATTCGTAGCCGAACAAGTTCTGGAAGAAGCCGTGGCTCCATTGGGTCGGCGTGGAGGTCCAGGTGGTTTCGAGACCACTGGTGATGGCGTCCCGGCCGCGGCCGCTGCCGAAGCTGTTCTTCCAGCCAAGGCCCTGCTCCTCGATCGAAGCGCCCTCGGGCTCGGCACCGACGTACTCGTCCGGGTTGGCCGCGCCGTGTGCCTTGCCGAAGGTGTGGCCGCCGGCGATCAGCGCGACGGTCTCCTCGTCGTTCATCGCCATCCGGCGGAAGGTCTCGCGGATGTCGCGGGCCGCCGCCAGCGGGTCCGGGTTGCCGTTCGGGCCTTCCGGGTTGACGTAGATGAGGCCCATCTGCACGGCGGCGAGCGGGTCTTCGAGCTGACGGTCACCGGTGTAGCGCTCGTCGCCGAGCCAGGTGCGCTCGGGACCCCAGTACACGTCCTCGTCCGGCTCCCACACGTCCGCGCGGCCACCGGCGAAGCCGAAGGTCTTGAAGCCCATGGTCTCCAGCGCGCGGTTGCCGGTGAAGATCATCAGGTCGGCCCACGAGATCTTGCGGCCGTACTTCTTCTTGACCGGCCACAGCAGGCGGCGCGCCTTGTCCAGGTTGCCGTTGTCCGGCCAGCTGTTGAGGGGGGCGAATCGCTGCATGCCGGCGCCCGCGCCACCGCGACCGTCCTCGATGCGGTACGTGCCGGCACTGTGCCACGCCATGCGGATCATGAGGCCGCCGTAGTGGCCGAAGTCCGCGGGCCACCAGTCCTGCGAGGTGGTGAGGACGGCGTCGACGTCCTTCGCGAGCTCGTCGAGGTCGACGGTCTTGAACTCGGCGGCGTAGTCGAACCCGGAGTCCATCGGGTCGGAGGCCGCGGTGTGCTTCCGGAGGATCTTCAGGTTGAGCTGGTTCGGCCACCAGTCGCGGTTGCCCGCTCCTTCGGTGGGGTGGTTGCGGCGCCCGGCCGAGACGGGGCAGCCGCCCGCGCTCTCTTCGTTCATTTCGCCAACGACGGCGTCTGGGCTGTCAGACACGGGAATCCTTCCGGGGAATAGAGCAGCGGGGCTCAGGAACTGGGGTCGGTCGCGCAATCGGGACACAGGCCCCAGTAGATGACCTCGGCCTCTTCGATCACGAAGCCGTGGTCGTCCGACGCGCTCAAACAGGGTGCGGGACCGACGGCGCGGTCGACGTCGGCGATGACACCACATGATCGGCACACGACGTGGTGGTGGTTGTCCCCGACCCGGGACTCATAACGTGCTACGGATCCCGCCGGCTGGATGCGCCGGACGAGACCCGCGGTGGTCAGTGCCCGCAACACGTCGTAAATGGCTTGGTGCGAAACCTCGCCGAGCTCCGCACGCACGGCACCGATGATCGAGTCGGTGTCGGCGTGCGCGTGGTCGCGTACCGCGGTCAGCACGGCCAGCCGAGGCCGCGTCACCCGCAGGGAAGCCCCGCGCAGCATGCGTTCGAAGTCCGGAGTCGTGGGCACGGGCGCAGTCTGGCCCATTTTCTGGAATGAATCAAGTTGAGGAATCCCGGGCGTGTCCGGCCGGGCGGGCGGACCGCCACCCCGCGGCGGTCCGCCGTCAAGAGCGGTTACCACTGACGACGCCGGCTTCGTGGCATCCGTTACAAGAAACATTCAAAAACTTGACACTCATGACAAAAGAGCTTGCCGGAAACGTATTCCTCACCGTCTCCACCACACGAAGGTGCGAAAATCGAACGAGCCTTGCTCTCAACCGAAGGGAATCGCCGCGTGCGCGGACGCACTTTTGGCGTACATCAACACATAGTGGTGTACCAGAGGTACCAGAAGAGTGACCCGTATCCCACCGGAGCGTCGCGATCTCGACCGCTCGCGAACACCGACAACCGTTGGCAGCGCGCCGACTCACGTGTTTCCGCTGCTCCGAGAGCGCGTACACACTTCGCCCGCACGCAATTCCGCCGTGGTAGCGTCTGCGCCCTGCTCATCACACGAATGTCCACTCATCAAAGGAAAAACCATGCCCGGACAACGCGTCAGCACCGTCGTGGCGGTGGACGGTCCGGCGGCGGCCGGCAAGACCACCACCTGCCGGGCGTTGGCGGAGTCCTTTGACCTGCGTTATCTCGAAAGCGGTAGAACCTATCGCATCATCGCCTTCGAAGCACTTCAACGGGAGATTCCCGTGGGAAACGCACACGAAATCACCGAACTGTGCGACGAGCTGATTGTCGAGAGCCGTTCGGCGGAACTGCTGACGTCCGAGCGCTACGCCCCGGACAGACTCCGGGAAGCACCCGTCAACGTCGCCGTCTCGGCGGTCGCCAGGATCGCGGATGTCCGGCGGCGGGTCACCAGCCTCATCAGGGTTTGGGCCGAAACCCAGACACACTGCGTCATCGAGGGCCGCGACATCGGCACCGCCATCTTCCCATCCGCGTCACTGAAGTTCTTCTTGACGGCGACACCCGAGGTCCGGGCACTGCGACGAATGCGCCAGGAGCACGCCGACACCTATAAGAACGTGCTCAAGGACGTCATCCGCCGGGACGAAGCCGATATGTCACGGGCGGCGTCACCGTTGGTCGCCGCCGAGGACGCCATCCGGATCGACACCTCCGAACTCACCCTCGACCAGGTGGTCGGCCAAATGTCGTCGGCGTGTCGCAAACGAGGCTTAGAGACCAGCCGATAGGACGGGTAACCTTCAGCTTTGTCGGCGACGAAGCTGAGTTGACCACCGGTATGACTTCGAGTGATCGATCAACGACAAGGAGTATTGCTGATGAAACCGGCGATGGCGAAGGAACACGAAGCCGAGCCGGACACCGGCAAATGTCTCTTTTGCCAGATCCACGATCCCGAAGTCAATGACTTACTGTTCACCGGTCAGGAGATCTATGTCCGCCTGGACAACTTTCCGGCGGCCAAAGGCCATGTCGAGGTCGTCCCGATCAGGCATGTGGCGTCCTACTTCGACCTCACGCCGAGCGAACACACCGAAGTCTATGCCCTGATCAAACGGGCGCAGCAGTACATCGAGGAACGGTTTCAGCCGGACGGGTACACCATCGGGGTGAACGAGGGACGGGCCGCGGGGCGGACGATCGACCATCTGCACATCCACCTGATCCCGCGTTACGAAGGCGACGTTCCGGACCCGCGAGGCGGCATCCGCCACGTTCTTCCCGGTACTGATCCCGACGAGTGGCTCGCCTAGGTGGTCGGTTTCGGAAGTCCTTCGGGGTTTCGACGGCCCAGCTTCCCGATGGACGTCCGGCCGAAATCAACCACTAAGCCTTCACCGCCTCCACGATGAACCAGTTGGTACGACCGCTTGGCAGGACACGAGCCGAAACGAAGCCGACGGCGCTCAGCTCGTCCACGACGGCCTCGGGGCGGCGCAACGAAAACCATCTGGGTGACGACATCCGGCCTTCCCGCACCCATCCTTCACTTTCCCCCGCTTTGAGACTGATCGCGGTGACCCCACCGGGGACGAGCACCCGGTGAATCTCCGCGAAAGCGACCGGATGCGCCACCTTCGGCAGATGGAGCACACTCGCACAAGCCCAAACGCCGTCGAGCACGCCGCTCGCCAGCGGCAAGGCCAGTAAGTCACACTGCACAGAACCGAAAACCGCGCAGCGGCGGCGCGTGTATCTCAGCATTTCCTCGCTGACGTCGCCTGCCAGCACCTCCGCACCCCGCCCGATCAGATACTCCGCGTCACGGCCCGCTCCGCAGCCGAGGTCCAGCACCAATTCACCGGGGAGTGCCTCGAAAAACCGGTCCAGCTCACGGTCGAGACCGGGAAAGTCGTCCAGCTTGTCCGTGGTCCGGGTGTACTCGGCGACGCCTTCGTCGTAAATCCGGCGAGTCCTCGAAACGTGGGCGGACAGGTCCTCGCCGTTCAGGTGCATTCGAAATCCTCACGCCCGATGGCCATCCCCAGATTGGTCATCTCCTCGAGCAGCTGCCGCCGTTTGAGCACGTCGTACCCGCGGCTGGCGTCGACACTCACGCAGCCGACGAATTTGTTCCGCCCGCTCCTGATCGGGGTGACGAAGAGCGCGGCTCGATGTTTGAGGGCATGAAATTCATCCCAGGACAGGTTCATCACCGATTCCCGTCCCCACCGGCTCACGTAGTCGTCGTATTTCTCCTCGTCCGTGAGCTCCGCCGCCAGCGGAGCCACGTCGAACCACACCTCTCGATCACGGAGCCAGCACAGCCCTACAGCGCCGACACCTCGCGCCGGCGCGAAACTCCGCGTGGCCGGAAAGGAGGACATCCGATACGAGGAAAGCCGCTTCAGCACACCGTGTACCGGATGCCGCAAGGTCCGCTTCCGCCGCCACACGTGGAGGGCCAGGTCACCCGTCTCCAACGCGGGCTCGATTTCAGCGCTGATGTCGAGCAGCCGGCCGAACGTCGACAGGATGCGGCGGCGCATCACGACATTCCGGTCCACGAACGAGCGCCGCTGCCAGCTCTCGAACGGGGTGAAGGCGCCGAACACGCCGGCCACGACGAGAAAGACCAGCAGCAGGTACGGGCGGCCGTTCAGGACCTCGTCCCAGAAGGCCCGCGAAGGAACGTTGTAGGCCTTGCCTGCCAAACACAGGGTCGCCGACAGCAAGACCGCCTTGTCCGCGGCCTTGGCCGTCATCCGGGTCATGCCTTCCTATCGCTCTGGTGCCGCCAAGCCTTACCTGGCAGGTCCGAACGGGTGCCGTCCTCGGCCCGCAGGACCACTTCCGGGTCCTCGGTGACGATCCCGATCCGGTGGAAGCCGAGCGATTCCGCGAGCTCGTCCGCCCGGTCGGGCGGAACCGTGAAGACGAGTTCGAAATCGACCGAATCGCCCATGACCAGGCTCAGCGGCTCCACCCCCACGTGCGCGGCCACGGCGGCCACCCCGGCCAGCACGGGTACCGTCCTTTCCTCGACGGTGATCCCGACGCCGCTGAGGCCGGCGATACTGAGCAAGGTGGCCTTGAGGCCGTCCGACGTGTCCTGGCAGCTCGTGACCACCCCGCTCGCCCCGAGTGCGAGTCCCTCGTCGATCCTCGCCACCGGCCGCTTCCAGTGCGAGAGCATCGACGGCAGCAGCCTGTCGATGGCCTCGTCCGGCGTCCCGGACCGCAGGTACGCCATCGCGGCGCCGGCGGGCCCGGTCGGCGCCGTCAGGCAGACGACGTCGCCGGGTTTCGCGCCGGACCTCAGCAGCGCACCACCGGCCGGGCACACGCCCAGCGCCGACGCCGACAGGATCAGGCGTTCCGCGCCGCCGATGTCTCCGCCGACGTTGAGACAACCGAAGGCGGCGCAGGCGTCTCGGATGCCCTTCATGACGAAGCCGAACAGCGCGTCGTCCATCTCCGCCGGATACCGGACGACCGAAAGCAGGCCGATCGGCTTCGCACCCATCGCCGCGATGTCGCTCAGGTTGGCCGCGACCAGGTAGTAGCCAAGGTCGTATTCGTCGAGGTGGCCCATCTCGTACAGCCGGAACTTGGGGCCGCGGATGTAATCGCTGCCCACCACGAGGTCATGGCTTCCGGTCAGCCGGAAGACCGCGCAGTCGTCCTGGTCGTCGGCTCCCGCGGTCAGCTCCACCCGGCTGCCGTCCGGCGACGAAACCGGGAGGAATCCGCCGGCCTGGCCGGCGAACAGCGGCACGATCGTTTCGGCGATCCGGGTCGGCTCGTCCGAAAATTTCCCACTCACCACAGGTCCACCATTCGCATGGTCTCGCGGAGCTCCCCTTTCCGCATCACCACCGCGTAATCCCATTCGGGTTCTTCGATGGCCAGCACGGCTCCGACGATCGAGCGTAAATACTGCCTCTTCTGGTCGCTGGTCGGCCGGTAGACCCGGACTTTGTCACGGTGGACCCGAAGGAAATACGCCGAAGACGGCCACGGCGGGAGCGCGAGTTCACCGAGTGAACCCAGATCCTCGTAGGCGAGGGAATCCCCGATCAGGAGATCGTCCACCCGGTCGCCGTCGACGGGCAGGAAATGCAGATGCGCGTGCGTTATGCAGGCGTGGTTCTCCTGCCCGTCACTCGATCCGTGTTCCAGGATCAGCGGCTCCCCGAAGGTTTCCCGGTACCGGGGGACGAAGTCGGCGAGGAAGTCGAGCACCTCCGCCTCGTGGCGGGAAAGTACCTGAGCGAACGACAAGTAGTGGTTCGAAGGCAACAACAGGAGGTGACCGAGTACGAGCGGTGACATATCCGCCAGCAACGTCAAGTTTTCCGTCGAACATATCAGCCGGGACGGTGGATCGCCTTCGTAGAATCGGGTGAAGGACGTGTCATCGGAACCCGAAAGCTCCTCGCAGAAATCCGCACCCGCGCACTCCGCGGTTTCGATCATGTCTCCCCCTGCCGCCTCGTCCTGGCCATCGTCGATCAGGGCACCTGGATTTTTGCGCACCGATATGGCGGACTTGAACGGTCAATGGGGAGATTAACTCGAAGGTTGCAACGTGCTCATCGATTCGTGACGACGGAAATTTGGACAAATTCAGGACACATCTTGGCCGATTTCATCGGCGACGGGAAATCGCCGATGAAATCGCGCGCGCAGGCCGATCCATCGACGAAATCCGCGTCCGGCCGCTACTGCCCTTCCCGGTTCAAAAGTTCACGCACCCGTTCCTGTAACGCCTCCCGCGGGTACGCGTTCACCTGAGCACCCGCCATCCGCACCGGGTCACCGAAGAAGAAGTACTCGTACAGCGACTCGCGGCCGGCGAACCCGGAGACCGACGCGTCGAACGCCAGCTTGAACAGCCGCGCGCGGTCCTTCGCCGTCAGAGTGGCCGACTGGAGGTAGGTGTCGATGTCGGCGCGTCCCTCGGTCTCGAAGTCCGCCTCCCCCGGCAGGGCCATGAGACCGGACGCCGAGAACTTGCGGATGATCTCGGCCAGTCGCGGGGACACCTTGGTGGGATACCAGTTGCGGGCGGCGTTGAGGACTTCCCATTTGGGCAGGAAGACGCCGTCCTCGCTCACCGCGCCGTCGGCCTCGGCCGCGCGAAGGACGGCCTTCTCGATCTCGACGTAGGAGATCAGCTCCGAGAGGTCCTGCTGGATGTGCTGGAATCCGCCGATCCCGATCGCGTCGGCGATCTCACTGGCGAGCCCGAGGTAGAACTCGGTCTTGGCCAGCGTGCGAGTGACGACCTGGTGGGTCATCAGCGCACCCGCGCCGGTCTCGGCGTACCAGGCGTTGCACAGTTCCGGATGCCCCAACAGGAAAACGCGCTCGTTCGGGACGAACACGTCGTCGAACACCACGACCGCGTCCATCTCCTCGAAGCGCGACGCGAGCGGCTCGTCGAAATGCGAGCGGCCTTGGTCGAGTCCGGCGCGGCAGAAGTACTTGAGGCCGGGCGCGTCGTTCGGGACTGCGAAGGCGTAGGAGTACGGAGCATCTTCGGGGGTGCCACGCAGGACCGTCGACGGGAACACCAGGAGTTCATCGGCGATCGGGGCGATCGTGGCGAGCATCCGGGCACCGCGGATGACGATGCCGTCCTCCCGTTCCTCGATCACCTTGGCCGACAGCTTGCCGCCACCCTGCTGACTGCCGGACACCGACCGGTTGACCTGCGGCGGGATCAGCGTATGCGTTGCGAGGAGATCGTTCTCCCGTGCCATTTCGTAGTACTTCTCGATGCGCTCGCCGTAGACGGGATCGGCCTTGGAGAAGAACTTCTTCGCGGTCGAGAGCGCGGTGAGCGAGGAGTTCATGTAGTCGCCGGTGCGGCCGAGGAAACCGTTGGAGTACCGCGCCCACACGAAGAAAGCGGCACGGCGGCGCTTGAGGTCTTCCTCGGTGCGCGGCACCAGGAACGAGGTACCGACCCGCTCCCCCGTGGTCGGCGACTCGTAGGTCAGGACGTCGCGGTGCGCCGGATCGTGCTGGAGGTCGAACAGCTTCGCGTAGGTCAGCGCGTTGTTGCGGAACGCCGGATGCTCGGCGACCTTCGCCGTCACCTTCTCGCCGTCGACGTACAACTCCGGTGTCATCGCGTTGAGCTTGTCGAGGTACTGCTGTCCGGTACGGGCTCCCATGTCGGTACTCCTTTTCAGCGGGGACGTCTTGGTCAAAAGAGGGATTCGTGGCCTTGGGCGGATTCGTGGATCGTCGAGAACTGCCCGTCGACGAAGCCGAGCGCGTCGCCGGAGCGGTAGTCGAACTCCTGGACCTCGCCGAGGAACAGGGTGTGGTCGCCGCCGTCGTAGGCAGCCCAGGGAGTGCAGTCGAACCAGCTGAGGACGCCGCCGAGCCTCGGCGCGTGCCCGCCTTCGACCCACGTCGGCGCGCCTTCCGGGGTCGGCCGCCCGGCGAAGTTCATCGCGAGTGCCCGCTGTTCCGCGCCGAGGACGTTCACCGCGAACGGACATCCTTCAAGCAGGTCGTGGCTTTTCACGGTGCGCTGGATCGACACCAGGACGAGCGGCGGATCCATCGAGACCGCGGTGAACGAGTTCACGGTCAGCCCGTGCCGCTTCACGGTCCCGTCGGCCGTCGTGGCATCGAAGGTCACGACCGCGACCCCCGTGGCGAACCGGCCGAGACAACCGCGGAAGAACTGCGCGGGAGGCCGGTACAAATTCGACCCGGGCGAAAAACTCACCTCGCGTGACATCATTGTCCGAGTTCCTGTTCTATAATCGAACAGCCAGTTCAACTATCGAAATGGAACGTATACGATGGTCTCGGACTCCCGCAAGACCGCAAGCGCGTCCCAGACGCTCAGCCGCGGCATCCGCGTACTCGAAGTCCTTGCCGACGCCCAGGAAACCCTCAGCGTCGACCAGGTGGCCGAGCACCTTGGCGTACATCGGTCGATCGCGTACCGGCTCATCCGCACCCTTGAGGACCACGGCCTGGTGACGCGCGATCCGGCGGGCAGGATCGAACTCGGCGCCCGGCTGGCGGCACTGGCGGCGGGGATCAAGCACGACCTGCAGGCGGCCGCGCTACCCGAACTGACCGCGGTCGCGAACGAGCTCGGCATGACGTGTTTCGTGGCGGTTCGGGACCGCGAGGAATGCGTGACCCTGGTCAGCGTCGAACCCCGGCACGCCGTCGCGTCCGTCGCGCAGCGCCCGGGGTCCAGGCATCCGTTCACCGACGGCGCCCCCGGCCGCGCGATTCTTTCCCAGCTGCCGTCGGAGGATTGGCCGGACGAGGTACGGGAAGTGGCTGCCCGCGGCTACGCGGACAGCCACGGTGAGGTGATCGAGAACCTGAGCGCCGTGGCGGTGCCGCTCCCCCTGCGCGGTCACCAGCCCGCGGCTCTCGCGGTGGTCTATCTGTCGAGCACGAAGACCCCCGCCGAGCTCGCGGAACGGCTCAAGGCGGCGGCGAAAGCCGTCCGTGACGCTCTCGGCGGATGAGCGTCACGGACGGCCTGTCACTTTTCGAGCACCCTCACTTCGAGAACCGGAGCGGGCTGACCGCCTGCTCGGCTTCGTGGTCCGGGCCGAGCGGGATACCCGAACGGTCACGCAGGAGCAGTGTCGCGATCAACCCGATCACCGTCATCCCGGCCAGGTAGACCGCGACGGACAACGACGTCCCGGTCGCGCCGACCAGCGCGGTGGCGATGGTCGGCGCGAACGCGCCACCGAGGATCGCGCCGAGCGCGTAGGAGATCGAGACGCCGGAGAAGCGGATCGAGGCGGGGAACAGTTCCGCGTAGAACGCCGCCTGCTGGCCGTAGGTGAAGCCGAGGCCGACACTGAGAATGATCAACCCCAGCGCCAGCAGAACAACATTTCCGGTGTCCACCAAGGGAAAGAGGACGGCGACGCCGGCGAGTTGCGCGATCCAGCCCAGCACGTAGGTCCGCCGCCTGCCGATCCGGTCGGACACCGCACCCGCCGCCCAGGTCGAGACCAGCCAGGTCGCCGCCGACGCGGTCACCGCCCACAGCACCGGACCGCGGTCGAGCCCGATCGGGCCCTTCGGGTTGGTCGCGTAGTTCTGGATGTAGCCGCCGGTGGTCATGTATCCGACGGCGTTGTTGCCCGCGAAGACCAGCGCGGCCACCAGCACGAGAACGGCGTGCTTGCGGAACAGCTGCACGATCGGAGTCCGGGTCCGCTCACGGCGTTCGGCGATCTCCCGGAAGACCGGGCTCTCCTCGACGCGGCGGCGGACGTAATGCCCGACCAGGATCAGCCCGACGCTGAGCAGGAACGGGATCCGCCAGCCCCAGTCGAGGAACGCCTGGCCGGGGACGAGCAGGCTGGTCAGCGCCAGGACGCCGGAAGCGAGCAGCAGACCGAGTGGGACACCGATCTGCGGCGAAGCACCGAAGAGCCCACGGCGATTCGACGGCGCGTGCTCGACGGCCATCAGCACCGCGCCGCCCCATTCCCCACCCGCCGACACGCCCTGCAGGACGCGAAGCAAGATCAGCAGCACCGGCGCGAGGACGCCGACCTGGTCGAACGTCGGCAGGACACCGATCAACGTGGTCGCGGCACCCATCAAGATCAGGGTGAGTACCAGGACCACCCGGCGGCCGTACTTGTCCCCGAAGTGCCCGGCCAGGAACGCGCCGAGCGGGCGGAACAGGAAGCTCACCCCCACCGTCGCGAAGGAGACGAGGGTGCTGTTCGCGCCGAGGCCGGAGAAGAACAACTTGCCGAAGACGAGACCGGCCGCGGACGCGTAAACGAAGAAGTCGTACCACTCGACGGTGGTGCCCACGACGGTCGCGAACGCGACACGGCGCCGGTCGGAGGACGGCGGAGCGGTTCGGCCGGGCACGCGCTCGCCCTGCACTGGATTCGACACTTGGACTCCTTTGTCGTCGGCCGCCTTGCCACTGTGGCACGGAATCATATACGTTATTAGATACGAAGCAAGGGTCGAGGGATTCAGGGAAACATGGACACTTACGAGGCAACGGCGCCATCAGGACGCGGGTCCGGTCCGCTGGGCACCCGGCCGGGCAAGATCATCGCGGTCCATCTCAGCTACGCGTCACGGGCCGAACAGCGCGGACGACGTCCGGCGAACCCGTCGTACTTCTTCAAGCCGTCGAGTTCGCTCGGCACGTCCGGGGGCACGGTCGAACGCCCCGCCGGCACCGAACTGCTGGCCTTCGAGGGCGAGATCGCGCTAGTCATCGGCACCACGGCCCGCTGGGTCAAACCGGACAAGGCGTGGGACCACGTCGCGGCGGTCACCGCGGCCAACGACTTCGGGCTCTACGACCTCCGCGCCGCGGACAAGGGCTCCAACGTCCGTTCCAAGGGCGGTGACGGCTACACCCCGCTCGGCCCCGGCCTGATCGACGCGCGTGAGATCGACCCGGCGGCCCTGCGCGTGCGCACCTGGGTCAACGGCGACCTCGTACAGGAGGACACCGCGGCCGGAATGCTGTTCCCCTTGCGGCAGTTCGTTTCCGACCTCTCCCAGCACTTCACGCTCGAACCGGGCGACGTCATCCTCACCGGCACTCCCGCCGGGTCCACGGTGGTCTCCCCCGGCGACGTCGTGGTGGTCGAGGTGGACGTTCCTGGCACGGCGGCCAGCAGCGGGCGCCTGCACACGACCGTCTCCCAAGGCATCCGGGCGTTCTCCGACGTCGGCGGCCTGCCAGAGGTCGACGACAAGCAGCGCGCCGAGGCCTGGGGCACCTCCACTCCCGAGCCGGTGCGGGAGGCCGCCCCCGCCCTCGACGAGGAACTCCGGGCGAAGCTGCTGCGTGCTCCGGTCGCGGCCTTGTCCGCCCAGCTGCGCAAGCGCGGGCTGAACAACGTCGCGATCGACGGCGTCCGCCCCAATCTGCCCGGTGCGAAGATCGTCGGCACGGCAAGGACTCTGCGCTTCGTCCCGAACCGCGAGGATCTCTTCAAGTCCCACGGTGGCGGGTACAACGCGCAAAAGCGCCTGTTCGACTCGGTCGGCGCGGGTGAGGTCATCGTCATCGAGGCACGCGGGGACGCGGGCTCCGGGACGCTCGGCGACATCCTCGCGTTGCGGGCCAGGTACCTCGGCGCGGCCGGAGTGGTCACCGACGGCGGTGTCCGGGACTTCGGCGCCGTCGCCGAAACCGGGCTGCCGGTGTTCTCGCAAGGCGCGCATCCGGCGGTCCTCGGCCGCAAGCATGTGCCGTGGGATCTCGACGTCGCCGTCGCCTGCGGCGGCGCGACAGTGCTGCCGGGCGACATCATCGTCGGCGACGACGACGGCGTCATCGTCATCCCGCCGCACCTCGCCGACGAGATCGCCACCGCCGCGCTCATCCAGGAGGACGAAGACTCCTGGATCGCCGGGCAGGTGGGCCATGGCCGTCCGATCGAGGGGCTCTTCCCGCTCAACCCGTTGTGGCGGGAAAGGTATGAGGCATGGCAGAAGAAGCAGTAAAGACGGCCAGCAAATCCGAGCTCGCCTACGAATGGCTCCGTGAGCGGATCGCCCGGCACGAGTACGGACCGGGTTACCGGCTCGTCCTCGCCGAGATCGCCGGCGCGCTCGACATGAGCGTGGTCCCGGTGCGTGAGGCGATCCGGCGGCTGGAGGCCGAGCGGCTGGTGACCTTCGAGCGCAACGTCGGCGCGCGGGTGGCGATGGTGGACCAGAACGAATACGTCCACGCCATGCAGACCCTGGGTGTCGTCGAAGGAGTCGCCACCGCCCTTTCCGCGCCGAAGCTGACCGAACAGGACATCGCGGCGGCCCGCCGCGTGAACGAGCGCATGGTCGCGCTGTTGGACCACTTCGACGCCCACGAGTTCACCGCGCTGAACCAGCAGTTCCACTCGCTGCTGTTCGCGTGCTGCCCGAACCCGCAGATCCTCGAACTCGTGCACCAGGGCTGGACAAGGCTGTCCGGCCTCCGCGACTCCACGTTCGCGTTCGTCCCCGACCGTGCCCACCGGTCGGTCGAAGAGCACGAACAAATCCTCCGGCTGATCTCCGAGAAGGCCGACCCGCTCGACATCGAATTCGCCGCACGCAATCACCGCTGGGCCACCATGCAGGCCTTTTTGGACGCTCGAAAGCGCGCGAAGCACTGACAAAAATCGAGGAGGAATCTTGACCACCACGACTCCCCGGCCGATCCCGGACGGCGTCCCGGAGCGGATCCGGCACTACATCGGCGGAGAACTCACCGACTCGGCCGACGGCGCCGTCTTCGACGTGCTCGACCCGGTGACCAACGAGGTCTACGTGCGGGCCGCCGCCGGCAAGAAGGCCGACATCTATCGGGCCGTCGCCGCCGCACGGAAGGCGTTCACCGAAGGACCGTGGCCCAAGATGCTGCCGCGGGAGCGTTCGCGCGTGCTGAACCGCGTCGCCGACGTCGTCGAGTCGCGGGACAAACGGCTGGCGGCGCTGGAAAGTTTCGACTCGGGACTGCCGATCTCGCAGGCACTCGGCCAGGCGCGCCGGGCCGCGGAGAACTTCCGGTTCTTCGCCGACCTGATCGTCGCGCAGGCCGACGACGCCTACAAGGTGCCGGGCCGCCAGGTGAACTACGTCAACCGCAAGCCGATCGGTGTCGCCGGGCTGATCACGCCGTGGAACACGCCGTTCATGCTGGAGTCGTGGAAGCTCGCCCCCGCGCTGGCGACCGGGAACACGGTGGTGCTCAAACCCGCCGAGTTCACCCCGCTTTCGGCGTCGCTCTGGGCGGAGATCTTCGAGGAGGCCGGGCTGCCGCCGGGCGTCTTCAACCTCGTCAACGGGCTCGGCGAGGACGCGGGTGACGCGCTGGTGAAGCATCCGGACGTCCCGCTGATCTCGTTCACCGGTGAAAGCAGCACCGGCAGCCTGATCTTCGGGAACGCGGCGCCGTTCCTCAAAGGACTGTCGATGGAACTGGGCGGCAAGTCGCCTGCCATCGTCTTCGCCGACGCCGACCTCGAAACCGCGATCGACGCGACGATCTTCGGCGTGTTCTCCCTCAACGGCGAACGCTGCACGGCGGGCAGCCGGATCCTGGTCGAACGCGCGATCTACGACGAGTTCGTCCAGCGCTACGCCGAACAGGCCAAGCGTGTCGTCGTCGGCGACCCGAGCGATCCGGCCACCGAGGTCGGCGCGCTGGTGCACCCCGAGCACTACGACAAGGTCATGAAGTACATCGAGATCGGGAAGACCGAAGCCACGCTGGTCGCCGGCGGCGGCCGCCCGGACGGCTTCCCGACCGGGAACTACGTGGCGCCGACGGTGTTCGCCGACGTCAAACCGGACGCCCGGATCTTCCAGGAAGAGATCTTCGGCCCGGTCGTCGCGATCACGCCGTTCGACAGTGAACAAGAAGCGCTGGAGCTGGCGAACAACACGAAGTACGGGCTCGCCGCCTACGTCTGGACCAACGACCTCAAGCGAGCGCACAACTTCGCGCAGTCCGTCGAGGCCGGGATGGTGTGGCTCAACTCGAACAACGTCCGGGATCTGCGCACGCCGTTCGGCGGAGTCAAGGCGTCCGGGCTGGGGCACGAGGGCGGCTACCGCTCGATCGACTTCTACACCGACCAGCAGGCGGTGCACATCAACCTCGGCGAGGTGCACAACCCCGCCTTCGGCAAGGGCTGACCCGTTCCTCCGTCCACAAAGGATGCCGCAATGACCTCCATCCCCACGCCGTCCTCACCGCCGCCGGACGTGCTGCGCTGCGCGTATATGGAACTCGTCGTCACCGACCTGGCACGCTCGCGCGCGTTCTACGCCGACGTCCTCGGCCTGACCGTGACCGACGAAGACGAGACCACGGTCAGCCTGCGCACGCTCGACGAGTTCATCCACCACAACCTCGTGCTGCGCCAGGGCCCGGTGGCCGCGGTCGCGGCGTTCTCCTACCGCGTGCGCTCACCGGAGGACCTGGACAAGGCGGTCGCGTTCTACACGGAGCTGGGCTGCCGGGTCGAGCGCCGCGAGGACGGGTTCAACCGCGGCATCGGCGATTCGGTCCGTGTGCAGGACCCGCTCGGCTTCCCGATCGAGTTCTTCCACGACGTCCAGCACGTCGAACGGCTCGGCTGGAGCTACGACCTGCACCTTCCGGGCGCGCTGGTCCGGATCGACCACTTCAACCAGGTCACCCCGGACGTCCCGCTCGCGGTGAAGCATATGGAAGACCTCAACTTCCGTGTCACCGAAGACATCCAAGACGATCAGGGCACGACGTACGCGGCCTGGATGCGCCGCAAGCCGACTGTGCACGACACCGCGATGACCGGTGGCGACGGGCCCCGGATGCACCACGTCGCGTTCGCCACGCACGAGAAGCACAACATCCTGTCCATTTGCGACAAACTCGGCTCGCTGCGGATGTCGGACCATATCGAACGCGGCCCCGGCAGGCACGGCGTCTCGAACGCCTTCTACCTCTACGTGCGCGATCCGGACGGGCACCGCGTCGAGATCTACACGCAGGACTACTACACCGGCGACCCCGACAACCCGGTCGTCACCTGGGACGTGCACGACAACCAGCGCCGTGACTGGTGGGGCACGCCGGTGGTCCCGTCGTGGTACACCGACGCGTCCCTCGTGCTCGACCTCGACGGCAAGCCGCAACCGGTGGTCGCCCGCACCGACGACAGCGAGCTCGAAGTCACCATCGGCGCCGACGGCTTCTCCTACACCCGCAAGGGCGAGGACGAAGGCGAACTGCCGTCGTGGAAACAAGGCGAGTACAAACTCGGCAACCAGCTCTGAGGCGGGGACATGCTTGACCAGGAAACGATCACCGCGATCGCCGACGAACTGGCCGCCGCCGAGGCGGCCCGCGAGACGATTCCGCTGCTCACGGCGCGCTATCCGGACATGACCGTCGAGGACTCCTACGCCGTGCAGAACGAATGGCGGCGCCGGGGTATCGCGGCGGGACGTCGTCCCGTCGGCCGCAAGATCGGGCTCACGTCGAAGGTCATGCAGGCGGCGACCGGGATCACCGAGCCGGACTACGGTGCCATCTTCGCCGACATGGTGTTCGAGAACGGCTCGGTGATCGAGCACAGCCGGTTCTCGAACGTGCGCATCGAAGTCGAACTGGCCTTCGTGCTCCGTGATTCCCTTTCCGGACCGGACGCCACGGTGTTCGACGTGCTGCGCGCGACCGAGTACGTCGTGCCCGCGCTGGAGATCCTGTCCTCGCGTATCGAGATGGCTGGCCGGACCATTGTGGACACCATCAGCGACAACGCGGCGATGGGCGGGATGGTCTATGGCGGCAACCCGGTCGCCGTGGACGCCGTCGACCTCCGCTGGGTCTCGGCGTTGTTGTATCGCAACGAGACCATCGAGGAATCCGGTGTCGCCGCCGCGGTGCTGAACCACCCCGCGAACGGTGTCGCCTGGCTGGCGAACAAACTCGCGCGACACGGGGACAAACTCGACCCGGGTGACATCGTGCTGGCCGGGTCGTTCACCCGGCCGATGTGGGTGCACCCCGGCGACACCGTCACCGCCGACTACCGGGACCTGGGGGCGATCACATGCCGCTTCGTCTAGCGCCGACGTTCCGGGAGCGCCTGGCCGAAGCCACCCGGCCGCGGATCGGCATGTGGGTCACCTCGGGCAGCCCGGTGGTGGCGGAGATCTGCGCGGGCTCCGGGCTCGACTGGCTGCTCATCGACACCGAGCACTCCCCCGTCGGGCTGGAAACGGTGCAATCGCTGCTGCAGACGATCGCCGCCTACCCGATCACGCCGATGGTCCGGGCCCCGTCGGGCGACGCCGTCGCGCTCAAGCAACTGCTCGATCTCGGTGCGCAGAACCTGCTCGTGCCCATGGTCGACAGTGCGGCGGAAGCGGAGGCCGTCGTGCGCGCCGTCCGGTATCCGCCGCGAGGCGTACGTGGTGTCGGCAGCGCCCTCTCCCGGTCCGCGCGCTGGAACCGGGTCGAGGGCTACCTCCCGAACGCCGACGAGTTCACGTCACTGTTCGTCCAGATCGAGTCGGCAGCGGGTGTCGCGGCCGCCGCCGAGATCGCCGCCGTCGACGGCGTGGACGGTGTGTTCGTCGGACCGTCCGACCTGGCCGCCTCGATGGGGCTGCTCGGACAGCAAACCCACGCCGACGTGACCGCGGCCGTCCTCGGCACCTTCGAAGCCGTCCGGGCGCAGGGGAAACCAGTGGGTGTCAACGCTTTCGACCCCACGCAGGCCCAGCACTATCTCGACGCCGGCGCCTCATTCATACTGGTCGGCGCCGATGTCACCCTGCTGGCCCAGGGCTCGGAGGCCTTCGCGCGGCGGCATCTGGCTTAGTGTCCGGGGGCTGTTCCGTCGCCGTTTCCCGGTGACGGACGCCGCGCCCTGAGCTCGGGGTTTGTTCATGAAGGAATTGGGACATTGAGTGTCCCGATTCCTTCATGAACAGGCCAGCGTTACCACCTTCGGCAGTCGAGTCGCCGCGACAAAGCCTCCGGCGGCCACAAGAACGACAAAGACGAACACGACGCCGAACGCCAGCACCGGCCTCGACTCGAGACCCGCCAGCACGGCACCGGTCACCGCGACACCCGCGACCGCGCCCACCTGTCTCACTGTGTTGAACAGGCCCGAGGCACCTCCCGCGTCGGCCGGCTCCACGGACGCCATCGCGATCGCGGACAGTGGCGACCAGGCGATGGCGTTGGCAGCGCCGAGAATCGCGGCTCCGATAGTGATCCACCAGGGATTCAGCTCCAGCACCACGACGACACCCGTGATCAGCAGGCTGAACGTCAGCAGGCTCATCCCGAGAATCGCCGGACGGCGACCGCCCGCGCGATCGACCCATCGGCCGGCCATCGGTGACAGGACGATGGCGACGACGGCGTCCGGCGCCATGACCATCGCGGCCTCGAAAGGTCCGAAGCCACCCACTTCTTGGATGTAGAGCATGGTCGGCAGGGCCATCGCGAGTACCGCCGCGCCCAGTGACGCCATCGCGAGACTGGCCGACAAATACCCCGGCGAACGGTAGAGGCGCAGCGGGGCGAGAGCGTCCGGGCCTTCGGCGCGCTCGCGGCAGTAAAAGAGTACGAGCAGTACGACGGCCAGGCCGACCGCGGGCAGCGATAGAGTGCGCCAGGACAGCAGGGCCCACACGAGAAGGGTCAGTCCTGCCGTGCTCAGCGCGGCGCCGAGAAGATCGAAGCGGGTGGCGGTGCCCCCGCTGCCGGGGATCAGCCGGATTCCCATCACCACCGCGATCCCGCAGAGCGGCAGGTTGACCCAGAAGATCCAGCGCCAATCGAGGCTCGCCGTCAGCAGCCCACCCAGAACGGGCCCGAGCAAGGTGGCGGCAGCCGCGACGGAGCCCCAGATCCCGAAGGCGCGACCCCGCTCGTTTTCGGCGAAGAGCCGTCGGATCAGCGTGAGCGGCTGAGGTGACATCGCGGCCGCCGCCAGGCCCTGCAGGACCCGGAAGGCGATGAGCCAGCCGATCGACGACGCGAGCCCGCACAACGCGGACGCGAGGCCGAATCCCGTCATGCCAAGGAGGTAGACGCGTTTCGGGTCGAACAGATCACCGAGCCTGCCTGCGACGAGCAACGGAACGGAGAACGCCAGCAGATAGCCTGCCGTCACCCAGAACAGCCCGGCGACGTCGCCGCCGAGGTCGCTCTGGATGCTCGGACTCGCCACGGCGACGATCGTCGTATCGAGCAGGAGCACGAAGAATCCCGCCAGCAGCGCCGCGAGTCCGCCCCACTTGCCGGTCACCCGTCCACCCGATTCATCTCGCCTGCCAGCGCGGCCCATACTGGCGTAAGTCGATCTCGGGAACAAGGGCAGTGGTCAGGTAGGTCGTCGCTAGTGTCGCGTGACCCTGCTTGCCTTACGCCGCTGCGGCCCACGCGGCCCCTGGCCGCGTCGAAGAAACCCCTGGTACAACCAGTACAAGCGGCTTTTCTTCGTCTTGCCAGGAACCACGTGGATCCACAGCGGACGCAAGGCAGCAGGATCACGCGACACTAGACACGCCGGAACACGATAGCCGCGCCGAGTGCCTCGGCCGCCGGAACGAACGGTGCGCCGTCCGCGGTTCTGCCGAGTGAGAACCCCTTCTCCCGCAAGAACTCCTCAGCGGCGGAGAGGTCACGGACGCCGACAGCGCACGCCACCATGGCCGGCAGTACAGCCGGGCGCTCACCCGGCAGCAACTCTTCCAGCCGGGAGGCGGGCACCAGGGTCAGGCGCCCGGCATCGAGGTCGAAGGCCCACGCGGGTCCGTCCGGACGGACCGGGCCACCGAGATAGCGCTCGTAGCGCGCCACGACCGTCGTGAGTTCGTCGTCGGCGACGCACAGCACCGCCTCTACCAAGGCGATCGCCCCGTTGGGGTGCTCCGAAGACCGGCTGCCCTGTATCTCGCCGTCAAGGTCCGCGACCACGCCGACCCGGCCTTCCTCCACCGAACCCGGGCGGGCCCCGGCGCCGTCGATCTCCAGGTACCGGACCGTTTCGACCACGGTGCCCGTTTCGGTCTCGACCGGGCGCTGTACCGAGTTCACGCCTCCATGCCCGACCTCGGACGCGGTCAGCCGCGTCGCGACAGCGTCGATGTCGGGCGACGAGAACATCAGGATGTGCAGGCCCTCGAAGCGATCCAGGCAGGCCGCCAGATTCGCGCTGGTCGTGGCGATCCGCTCGACGATGACCGGCAGCACTTCGGGTGGCGCCGTCAGCGGGACGACGTTCGCGTCGGGCGGCACCACAGCGCCTTCGCGTACCGGCGTGGCGAGTTCGAGAAACCCGTCCGCGAAGTCGGCGTGCGTGTTCGCCGCGCCGAACGGCTCCGGTTCGCCGCCTTCGCCGCGGGCCATGGCCGGATAACTGGGTGGTGCCACCATGAATCCCAGCCGCCGGTAGCGCTCCAGCGCGGCCGACAGGTCGCCGACGACGTGGCCGACATGGTGCAGACGTGCGATGTCGCGTTCCATGCCGGCCAGCCTAGAGGCGGTGCCTGCTCAGTAGTCGTCGCGACCGGTGAATTGCTGTTCCAGCAGTTCGGCCGAACCTGCGACGAGTTCGAGTGGATCGGTGAACTCGTTGATGTCGAGGTTCACCAGCGGCAGGGAATGGCGCAGCACCAGGTGTTCACCCATCACCACCAGCCCTCCGACGACGATCGTGTTGCCGATCTCGGTCAGCACGGTCGCCAGATCCACCTCGTCGATCCGGGCGAACGGGGTCGCGATCTGCACCCAGTCCTCACGGCGGTCGAAGATCTCTCGCGCGATGACCACGGTTTGGGCCCGCTCTTCGTAATCGTCGTCGCCATAAGACAACCGGATTCGAATTTCGTCCGGTTCGTCCTTTACCACCCGATATTCGTGTCTTACGAACGCGACCAGATCGGCCCATTCCGCCATGAATTCAGTCTCCCTCGCAGTCGAAGATCAAGACTAGCGACTTCGAGGATCCGGAGGCCGGGCTCAGCCCGACATCACCCGGACAGCGGCGGTCCATGCGTGGTCCAACGCCGAATGCGTAGCCCCGTGGAGTGAAGCGAGTGTGCCGAGCCCGCCGTGAGCAAGCCGAGTGGGACTCGGCGGGAGCGCGGCACGCACCGGTTCCAGCATCGTCGGGCCTGTCCCCGATGTACAGCCCGACACCGAGACCCGCACCCCCGACTGAACCACCTCGACCGCGAGTACTTCGACCCGCCGACCCCTCCTGGAACAATACAAATCGCTCAAACCGGACGCCCGGATCCCGAAAGTCCTTTGTGGATGGTCCAGGAGCGCCAGGACACTGGCGAGTCCGCTGCCGCCGCCAAATCCGCCACACCCCCTGCCTTACCCTCAATAGTAAGGTGACATCACCAAATCACCGGAGGTTCAGCGATGACCCTGACCACCGAACTCCCCCAGGACATCCCGGCCGCCATCCGCGAAACGAAGGCCCGGCTCCGCGCCCGCGTCGGGGACGTCGCGGGCGCGTTCGCGAGGGCCGAAGCACTCATGCGCGCCGAAGTCGCCGACATCGTGGCCAAGCGCGAAAGCGGCGAAGAAGTGTGGCCGGTCGTCCGGTTCGAAGACGTCGCCGCCGGGACGGTACCGGGCGACCTCGTCGGCGCCATCCGCCGCCGCGGCTGCGTGATCGTCAAGAACACCTTCCCCCGTGAACGGGCCGAGGCCTGGGACCGCGAACTCGAGGATTACTTGGGACGCAACGAGTTCGAGAAGACCTACCGATACCTCGACGACCGTGTGTTCGGCGGGCTCGGCGCCGGCAAACCGGCGATCTTCCCGATTTACTGGTCTCGTCCGCAGATGGAGGCCCGTGAAGACGCCAATATGGTGGCGGTGCGTGGTTTCCTCAACGGCTTCTGGAAGCACGAATCCGAGGGCCGCGTGTGGTTCGACCCCACCCGCGACACCGCCTACCCCGACCGCGTCCGCCGCCGCGCCCCCGGCACGAACTCCCCGGGCCTGTCCGCGCATACCGACTCGGGCTCGGTCGAACGCTGGCTGCTTCCCGCCTACCAGAACGTTTTCCGCCACGTCTTCGACGGCGACCTCGATGCCTACGACCCGTGGGACGGCGCCTACCGCACCACGGTCAACGAGTTCCCGTCCACCGTGATGTGCTCGGCGTTCCGTACCTTCCAGGGCTGGACGGCGTTGTCCGACATGCGGCCCACCGAGGGCGTCCTGCACGCCGTCCCGATCCCGTCGGCGATGGTGTATCTGCTGCTGCGCGCCCTTCAGGACGACGTCGCCGAAGACGACCTCTGCGGTGCCGCGAACGGAGAAGCCCTGCCGGTGAACGAACGCTGGCACGCGCCACTGCTACCCGCGCTCACCCCGATCCCCGAAGTCGAACCGGGTGACACCGTCTGGTGGCACGGTGACGTGATCCACTCGGTCGGCGAAGTCGAGGACCAGCAGGGCTGGGGCAACGTCATGTACATCCCCGCCAGCCCGCACTGCGAGAAGAACGCCGCCTACGCCGCACAATGCGGGGAAGCGTTCCTCGCAGGCGCCAGCCCTGGCGACTTCGCCGCCGAGCACTACGAAACCGGCTGGACCGGCCGCCCGACCCCGGACGAACTCGGCGAGGTCGGGCGGCGGCAGCTCGGTTTGGCCTGACGTGCGTTATCCGCCGGTCGGCACCTCCGCTCGCGCTTCCTGCGACGTCAGCGGACGCAGCGACAGCGTGTACTCGTAGGTGCTGTCCGAGCACCGGGAATCGCAATGGAAAAACGAAAATGAACCGGAAGTCGTACTGAGCACCCCCCATTCATGCCTTTACCGGCGTCACCCGGCGGGGATTGCCGTGGCCCGCCCCGGCAGGTCTTGTTATCGTGGGGACCGGACCCGATCAAACGAGCAGGGAGACCAGACGTGGCAGGTGAAGACGACATCTCCGGGTGAGCCGGAGTTGCCAGGCCACCGGCGGTAACGCCGAGGTGGCCATTTCGTCGTCCCCTCAACGCCACGTCCACCGCGGTGCAGCCTTGAGGCGCCCGCATTCTTTGCGAGGTCTTCTCCATGTCAGACGCCTTCGTCGTCGTGTCCAACCTTTCCTTCGCCTGGCCGGATGACACGCCGGTCTTCGACGACCTTTCCTTCACCGTGCCCGGTGGCCGCACCGGCCTGGTCGCGCCCAACGGGGCGGGCAAGAGCACGCTCCTCAAGCTGATCGCCGGCGAGCTGCGGCCGCTCGCCGGGAGCGTGTCCGCACAAGGCGTCCTCGGCTATCTGCCGCAGTCGCTGCCCCTTACCGCCGAGCTGACGGTGGCCGAAGTGCTGAGTATCGCGCCACAGCTCGCGGCGTTGAACGCCATCGAGTCCGGCGACGCGAGCGACGAGCACTTCACCACCATCGGCAACGACTGGGACATCGAGGAACGCACGCGCGCCCAGCTCGACCGGCTCGGCCTCGACGGCATCGCCCTGGACCGGAGCCTGGACACACTGAGCGGCGGGCAGGGCATCTCCCTCGGCCTGGCCGCGCAACTGCTGAAGCGGCCGGACGTCCTGCTGCTGGACGAACCGACCAACAACCTTGACCTCGACGCCCGCCGCAAGCTCTACAGCGTGCTCGAAGACTGGTCCGGCTGCCTGCTGTTGGTGAGCCACGACCGGGAACTGCTCGACCGGATGGACCGGATCGCCGAACTCGATCGCGGCGATCTCCGGTACCACGGCGGGAACTTCACCCAGTACGAGGCGGCGGTCAAGGCCGAACAGGAAGTCGCCGAACGCACTGTCCGCAGCGCCGAACAACAGGTCAAACGCGAGAAACGAGAGATGCAGCAGGCTCGCGAACGGGCCGACCGGCGAGCGAGCAACGCGTCCCGCAATCTCGGCAACGCCGGTCTGCCGAAGATCTTCGCCGGCACCATGAAACGCAACGCCCAGGAATCCGCGGGCAAAGCGAACGAGACGCACGCCTCACGGGTCAGCGACGCGAAGTCCCGCCTCGACGAGGCCGAGCGCTCGCTACGCGACGACCAGAAGATCGCGTTGATCCTGCCGGGCACGAACGTTCCGGCGGGACGGACGGTCTTCCACGGCGAGCACATCCAGGTCCGCTACGGCGATCGGCCCGTCTTCGCGGGCGACGGGGTGGACCTGACCATCCGCGGCCCCGAACGGATCGCGCTGACCGGCGGCAACGGCACCGGGAAGTCGACGCTTCTCCGAGTCCTGAACGGCGACCTCACGCCCGATAGCGGCGTGGTGAAACGCGCGGAGGGCCGGATCGCGTATCTCTCGCAACGCCTGGACCTGCTGGACCTCGACCGCACCATCGCCGAGAACTTCGCGACGTTCGCTCCCGGACTACCCGAGTCGCAGCGGATGACGTTGCTGGCGCGGTTCCTGTTCCGGGGCGCGCGCAGCCAGCTTCCTGTCGGCGTGCTGTCCGGCGGTGAACGACTGCGCGCGACACTCGCTTGTGTCCTGTTCGCCGAACCCGCGCCTCAGCTACTTCTGCTGGACGAGCCGACGAACAACCTCGACCTGATCAGCGTCGGGCAGTTGGAAAGCGCGCTGGGCGCTTATCAGGGGGCGTTCGTGGTGGTGAGTCACGATGAACGGTTCCTGACCGAGATCAAGGTGGACCGGCGGATCCGGTTGAGCAACGGGGCTCTTGTGGAGTCTTGAGGTCGGCTGGCTGGCCTGTTCATGAAGGAATTGGGACACTCAACGTCCCAATTCCTTCATGGACAAACCCCGAGGTCGAGTCGCACGAACCCTCACCGGCATACCTTTAGTGTCTTTGCCCCTTGGAAAAGAAAAGGTCCCGCTTCCGCTCAGCGAAGGCTGGGGGTTCCTGCGAGCGGAAGCGGGAGTTTGTGGTCGATACGGTGGGCCGCCTCTCGGCGAGTGGCACATCACAGCTCCGGCCGAACCGGTATTCCATGAAGGCGAAGGTTGAGGCCCGGGGGCACCATCCGTATCGACACTCTCTACAACGCACACACCCGCCAAAAGTTCCCCGGAAGCAGACGTGACGCTCGTCAACACACGAATGCGGTAACGAATAAACAAATAAACCCGCTCCCGCTCAGCGTAGGCCTGGGGGTTACCTGCGAGCGGGAACGGGAGCTAAGGGTCGATACGGTGGGCCGCCTCTCGGCGAGTGGCACATCACAGCTCCGGCCGAACCGGTATTCCATGAAGGCGAAGGTTGAGGCCCGGGGGCACCATCCGTATCGACACTCTCTACAACGCACATACCCGTGAAATGTTCCCCGAGACCCGGCAGGCGAACAGTGACCCACGTCAACACACGATCGCAGTAACGGTCAGCAGGGCGGCGGAATCAGCGCGACCAGTTCCTCGGGGGCGGACAGGCGCCAGGCCTCGTAGACCAGTTCGGTCAGTTCGTCGGACTCGATGCCGTCGAGGTGGACCACGACCCAGCCGAATCCCCCGGTCGTGAACTGCACTTCGAAGACGTCCGGTCGTTCGGAGACGAGTGCTTCCTGCTCCGACAGTGTTTGCTTCAGGCCGACGGTCTGGGTTCGCGGCCAGTAATACCCGAAGCGCTTACCGCGCACGCTGTACGACTCCCACTCCGTCGCGTCGGAGCGCGCGACGTCCGCGAGCGCTCCCAGCATCCGGTGGAACTCGTCACTCGACACACTCACCTGAAACCCCCAAACTCGGCGGCCACAGTGTAAACGCACTGGACGACAAGATCAGGAGCGCGCCAGGGGAGGGCACCTTCAAGTTCACCTCTGGCCAGGAGACCGCCGTCATCATCGCGCTGATCGCCGCGGTCGCGATCGTCAATGCCTGCGACCTCATCGCACGCGCGATCGCGACCAACCGTTCGGTCACTGTCACCACGGCGGCCGCCGCACCGGCGAAGCCCAGCGAAAACGGCACGGCTGCGAAGATCGCGAGACTCGAAGCGAGACGGGCCGACATGGACACGGAGCTGGCGGAATTACGCAACGGCGGTTGAGCCACCTCCCGCGGGTAGGTTTCCCTCGTGCCTGTCCTGAGCGTGATCACCCCGGTCCACCCGCCGAGCCTGCCGTACCTGACCGAGGCCTACGAATCCCTGGCCGCGCAGGAACTCCCGGCGGGCTGGACGTGGGAATGGCTGGTGCAGGAGGACGGCGAGACCGGTCTGCTCGACGACGTCCTCCCCGCCGACAAGCGGGTGCTGCCCGGTTCGGGCCGCCGGGGCGGCCCTGGTGTGGCGCGGATGATGGCGTTGTCCCGCTCCCGGGGGGAGCTGATCAAGGCACTTGACGCGGACGACCTGCTCGCGCCGGGCGCACTCGCGCGGGACATCGCGGCACTCGGCGACCCTTCGATCGGCTGGACCACCTGCCGGGTCCTCGATCTCCTGCCGAACGGGACCACCGTCGGCTTCGACAGCGACCCTGAAGAAGGACCGATCGAACGCGGCGCGATCCTCCGGTACTGGCGGCGCAACGGTTACGTCTCGTCCGTGGTGGCCGGGACGCTCTGCGTCCGCCGCGACCTGTTGCTGGAACTGGGTGGCTGGATGGCGCTGCCCGCGTCGGAGGACACCGGCCTCGTCCTCGCCGCGAACGCCGTCTCGGACGGCTATTTCCTGGCCACCTGCGGGATGTACTACCGGAAGTGGGCCGGGCAGGTCACCCGGTCCGCGGCGCACAATGGCGACGCCGAGCGGCTCGCGCGGATGAGGCTGATCGGGGAACGTGCCGAGATCATGCTTGAAAGCCGACGATGTCGAGCAGCGCCTTCGCGCACAGGTCACGGATCTGATCCCGGGCCAGCTTCCGGTACTTGAGCCAGTCGAGGCAAACCGCGACGACGAAGGCCAGCCAGCCCCGGACGGCCACCCGCAGGGTCTCGGGCGGGTCGCCGTCCGGGCAGAGGGCAGCCAGGATCCGGCGGCCCTGTTCGGCGAAGTTCCGGTCGAGAACGTCACGGACGTCGTCGACCGCGATCGCCGTGCCCGCGTGCAGGGCCCGGTAGCCGTCCTCGTTCGCCTCGACGTAGCGAAGGTACGCGTCCAGGCCCGCGTTCAGCTGCGCCTCGACCGGCAGCGACGGATCGGCCCTGGTCATGTCGAGCAGCCGCTCACCCTCGGCCTTGATGACCTCGGTGACGAAGTCCCGTTTCGTCGGGAAGTAGTGGTAAAGCAGCCCCCTGGACACCTCGGCGATGTCGGCGACCTGCTCGATCCACACGTCGTCGTACGGCCGTTTCGCGAACAGGCTGGCCCCGATCCGCAGCAGCTGTTCCCGCCGCTGGGCGGTAGTCAGCCTGCTGCGGGGCCTTCCAGAAGCACTCGGCGCCATCCGGCCATCCTACTTACTTGACACGAGTTCAGTAACGGGCCACGCTCGCTATTGGATGTCGATTCAACAGCGTCGTTCACCAGGAGGGGCCCGATGGCCACCGCACTCCCCCATCCCCCACGCCGGATCCCGCTGATCGGCGACGTACTCGGCGTCTCGCCGAAGACCCCGGTCCAGGACTCGATGCGGCACGCCGCCGAACTCGGTCCCGTTTTCGAACGCAAGGTGTTCGGCCGGGGCATCGTGTTCGTGCACGGTGCCGGCATGGTCGCCGACCTCTCGGACGAGAAGCGGTTCGCGAAGCACGTCACGCCCGCGATCTCGAACCTGCGCCCGCTCGGCGGCGACGGGCTGTTCACCGCGCACAACGAGGAACCGAACTGGCGGCGTGCGCACGAGATCCTCGCGCCTGCCTTCAGCCGCAACGCGATGCAGCGCTATCACCCGGCGATGCTGGCGATCACCCGTGAACTGCTGGACACCTGGGATCGCGGCGGCCAGGTCGACGTCGCGGACGACATGACCAAGCTGACACTGGAGACGATCGGGCGGACCGGATTCGGCTACAGCTTCTCGTCGTTCGAACGTGCCGAGCCGCATCCCTTCGTCGCCGCGATGGTCCGGACACTGCGGCACGCGCAGCGGACGGTGATCCAGCCGCCGGTCATCGGCCCGCTTCTCAACCGCAAGGCGAATCAGCGCAACGAAGCCGATCTCGCCTTCCTCCGCTCCGTCGTCGACGAGGTCGTCGAGGCACGCCGGAACGACACGAGCACCGACGACCTGCTCGGTCTCATGCTCAACACCACTCAGCCGAGTACCGGGGAGGCGCTGGACGGAGTCAACATCCGGAACCAGATCATCACCTTCCTCATCGCCGGGCACGAAACCACGTCGGGCGCGCTGTCGTTCGCCCTGTACTACCTGGCGAGGAATCCGGACGTCCTCGCCCTCGCGCGGTCCGAAGTGGACAAGGTCTGGGGCGAGAACCCGGATCCGTCCTACGAGGAGGTCGCCAAGCTCCGCTACGTCCGTCGCGTGCTCGACGAGGCGCTGCGGCTTTGGCCGACAGCGCCCGCGTTCGCCCGTCAGGCCAAAGTGGACACCGTCGTCGGTGACACGTACCCGATGAAGAAAGGCCAGTGGGCACTCGTCCTCATCCCGGCGCTGCACCGCGATCCCGTCTGGGGTGACGACCCTGAGTCGTTCGATCCCGACCGCTTCGCCCCGGATCGCAACCGTGCCCGCCCCGCCCACGTCTACAAGCCGTTCGGCACCGGGGAGCGTGCCTGCATCGGACGGCAGTTCGCCCTGCACGAGGCGACGCTCGTGCTCGGCATGCTGCTGAGCCGGTACGACCTGCGCGGCGACCCGTCCTACCGGCTGAAGGTGCAGGAACTGCTGACGCTGAAGCCGGAAGGATTCAAACTCGACGTCTCACTCCGCGACCGCGCGACGGTGGCCGTTCAGGCGGGCGCGATCTCCCCGGCACCCTAGACTTCCCGCATGGCGCTCGAACCCACCTTCTCGGCAGAGGTATTCCGCGAAGCCGCGTCGCGGCCGGACATGCCGCCGCGGCTGGCCCGCGCCGCCGACGCCGTCCTCGAGGGCAAGTTCACCTGGGAAGACGTCGCCGCGGGTACTTGTGACCACCCGCTGGCGCTCGCGCTGTTCGCCCCCAAGGCCAAGAAGACCCTGTGGCCGGCACTGACCACGATCGAGACCGAGCTCGCCGCCGGGGAAGAGCCGGAGGAGACACCGCCACCACCACCGGCTCGTCCGCGGCGGGCACCCGTCGCGGACGAGGATTTCAGCGAAATCACCTACCTGGAGGACCTCGCCGAGCAGCCCGGTCACCCAAACTGGCCGGGCAGGCACTGAAGCACGCGGCCGGGCTTTCGGAAACCGCTCACCGTGACCGCCGGATCCGGTACCGTGACCGCACCAAGTAGGTGTGACATGGAGGGGCGAAATGACACATAGCGGGGGTTTCAGCGTCGAGGTGGCCGCTTTGCGGCGGGTCGCGTCCCATCAGGAGAAGGGCCTCCCTGGCATCTCGAGTGAGATCGGGGACTCGGCCAAGTCCATGCGCGACCTCTATGTCCAGCCGCAACGCTCCTTCGGCGGCGACTCGGCCGGCGTCTCACTGGGACAGAAGCGGAACGAGCTGCTGGCCGCGCTGATCACCGGCGGCATCGCGGTCTCGGACTCGCTGGAGCTGGCCGCGGAACGCCTCGACGTCGTCGCCGATGCCTACGAGCGCATCGAGCGCGAGATCACCGGGAAGTAGGCGGACATGGCGTTGAACGACCTCGGCCCCGACGCGATGATCGCGCTGTACAACCGGCTCGCGGCGAAGATCCGGGAAGAATGGCCGCACGACAGCCCTGCCCTGTCCAACGAGGAATCCGGCATCCTGCTGGGCTTCAACGAATGGAAGAAGTCCGCCATCGACGGCGACGTCGGTGCCTTCGCGGAAGCTCCGCCGGGAGCGTTGTTCGCCAAACGATCGGATTTCACCGTCGCCCGCGACCGGCTCCGGTCCATCCGCGACCACACCATCGAGAACTGGCAGGGCGAGGCGGCCGACGACTTCCACGCGTATCTGCAGACCGTCGACGGCTACCTCACCGACTTTGTCGGCGGCAGCCTCAAGGCCGGCGACCCGGAGGGCTACATCCCCCAGGTTTCCGCGGTGCTGGACATGGTCTACGCCGTCCAGCTCGCGCACAAGAACGACCTGCGGGAGCTCGCCCTCTCGCTGGAGGCCGCGATCGACCGGATGGACGACGTCGGCGTCGACTACCGGCCCGCCGCGATCTTCGGGCTCCGGCTCGCGATGATCGTCGTGAAGCAGATCCCCAAGGCGGACATCGTCCTCGAGGTCGCCGACCTGATGTGGGACACGATGGGCATGCCCGACCTCAATCTCGAAAAGGCCGAGAAGAAGGAGATCACCGGCCACGAGATCATCAACGTGCTTCAGTCGTTCGACACCCTGTTCCGCGAAGTCGTCGCGAAGCACCAGGAGAGCGTCTCGGCGGTGTCCCGGCATGCCAACCAGCTCCTGTCCGATCTGGAGAACAGCACCGAACTGACCAAACTCGCCGCCTTGCTCAGCAAGCAGGTGCCGACCTGGACCGGCCACGACGGCAAGACGCTGAAGGACCTGCTGTCACTCGGCAACCAGATCGAGATCCCCGCCATCAACGAACGCGCCGGCAAGGAAAAGGCGCCCGAAGTGCCCAAGGAGAAGGAAAAGAAGCCGCAAGGCCCACCAGGGCCGCCTGCCGGGACCTGACCGGTCACGGCGCCTGCCGCAGCTCCACACAGCATTCAGCCGCGCCGGGAGCGAGGACCGCTTCCACGTTCCCGGCGCGCAGTCCGGCCAGCAGACCGGCAAGGAAGGCGTGGTTGATCCGGCAGACCAGTTCTGGCGCCTGGGCGGCCAGCGGGTGGAACGGGCAGTTTCGGAGCCGGACGCAGGTCCTGGCCTCGCGGCTCGGCTCGAAGCCGTAGCGGCCGAGCATCCCTTCGGCCATGGCCAGCGCGCGTTCCACGCCGAGCCTGCCGGGCCGGGTCCGCGCGCGTTCCTCCGCGCCCGCCGTGACGCCGCGCTCCCCCGCGACCCGCAGCACGGCGTCCCGCGCCGTCTCGCCGCTCCCGTCGGCGAGCACCGCCTCGGCGAGAATGCCTGCCAGAATTTCGTGCCGCCGCACGGGAAGCTGCACCTGGATCGCTTCGGCGACAGGTTCGTAAACCTTGGGCTTGCGCCCCACCCTCGGCATCGGACCCGCCGCGAAGCCGCACCTGAGCACCCCGGCCGCCACGAGCTTGTCCAGGTGGAACGCGGCGAGCTTGCGGGAGATGCCGACCGCTGCCGCCGCCTCGTCCCGCGTCACCGGTCGCCGTGCTCGCCGGGCATAGGCGTACATGCCGCGGCGGAGGTCGTCGTCGAGTGCCGCCACCGCGGCGATGGAAGGGACGTCGAGGCCGTTCGGCTCGGACACTGTCACGTACACCACGATATCGCCCTTCCCCGCTGCCGGAACGTCCTGAACTGCGGATCTACCATGTACGCTGAACCCGCGGACGGTAAAACGCCCAAAAGTCTTAGTCAAACACCACTGGGGAATCGCGTTCAGCCTAGGAGGCAGTATGTCCACTCCCGCCTTGCGCGTCGTGCCCGAGACCGGACCTGTACCGGATCTCGAGGCCGCCGAGGCCGCGGCTGCCGACCTCCTCACCGCACTGGGTATTTCGCTGGATTCCGAGAGCCTCCGCGGCACACCGGGCCGGATGGCGCGTGCGTACGCCGAACTGTTCACCCCGCGGGCCTTCGACCTCACGACCTTCCCCAACGACGAGGGTTACGACGAACTCGTCCTCGCCAGGGGTATCCCGGTCCGATCGGTCTGCGAGCACCACCTGCTGCCGTTCGTCGGGGTGGCGCACGTCGGCTACCTGCCCGGCGATCGGATCCTCGGACTGTCCAAACTGGCCAGGATCGTCGAACACTTCGCCTGCCGCCCGCAGGTACAGGAGCGGCTCACGAAACAGGTCGCCGACTGGCTCGACGAGCAGCTCGACCCGCGTGGCGTCGGCGTGGTGATCGAGGCCGAGCACTCGTGCATGACCCTGCGCGGCGTCCAGGCCGCCGGTTCGAGCACCGTCACCTCGACCTTGCTCGGCACACTGCGCGAAGACGCGCGTTCGCGCCAGGAGTTCTTCGCCCTCACCCGCATCAGCGGCTGACGACGGGTTCCTCCGCGTAGGCCGCGCGGTCGTCCCATCCGAGGGCTGTGTGGATCTTGGCGCGTCAGATGATCCAAAATCCACACAGCCTTGCACGACAGTCCCTGTCACCTCCGGAGCCGGAAGGGCAGTGGACCACGCCATCTTTGACTTACCTCTCAATACCTCGCACGGGCTCGTGTGCGAGCGCGCCGCCACGGAGGGCCGGGACACCACGCCGGTACCCACCGCCGTCCCGGCGGCTCGGGCCACGATCGTCTCGTCCCCGGCGGCGTCCGGCCCGGTTCCTGTTCATCCGGGAGCACCGGGACCGTCGTTCGAATCGTCCACAATGGACCGGGCCGATCAGTGCCGGCTGCCGTTGGTGAACCGGTTCTCGTTCGCCCGCGACGACTGAGCACGCGACCGCTCGATGTCGGGTCCCCGGTAGAGCGCTTCGGGGATCCGCGCCAAGGTAGAGGGATGGACCTGCGGGCCCAGACCGTAGAGCTTCTGGAAGCTCATGATCAGCGGCCGCCACCGGTCGGGATCGATCCGGTCCTCGGTGCCCGGCATCCGCACGGAGTCGTGCACATGGATGCGCTGCACGCGGACCTCGAACACGAGCACGCCGCCGCGTTGCGCCGGGTCGTTCTCGGCGAGCGGGTGGACGGCCTCGACGACGGCCTCCATCGTCACCGGACATTCCGCCACACGCGGCGGTTCGACGGTCTCCGAGCCGACCGGAGTGAGCCCTGCCCTGCCGAATTTGTCGGCTTCGTGCCGGTAGCCGCGCTCGTACTTGCGGGACGGGACCGGATCCGACCCGGTCGTCAAGGCCAGCCTGTCGACGGCGGCCGCCAGCTCGTCGGAAGGGAGATTCAGAACACATTCACGGGTGCGCATGAGATTCTGCGCGGTCTTGGATTTCGCGCCGAGCCCGAGCATGCCCCGCCAGCCGAGCCAGAACGCCGAAGACATCGGGGCCAGGTTCGGTGAGCCGGCCTTGTCGACCGTCGAGATGAGCACCACCGGGGTGCCGAAGTAGAGGATGCCGGGCTCAATACGGGTGTGCGCGGTCTCGGCCGCAGAGGTCGTAACTGTCACGAACGTCAGCTTCGCCGCGCGAAGCGGTCGAGGCTGGCGTGAATCGGACGTCGTGATCAACCGCGTCGGCCGACGCCCTCTCGGGCTACCCTTGTTTCCAGGTTTCCTTGGGCCGACTCGAACCCGTGGTCGTTCGGAGTACTGCGTTCGGCCGATTGCTGGTAGGTTCGCCGGACTTGACTGACGAAGGAGGCGCCGGCAGCTGCCCGGTCAACACCCGAACGCGCGTGGTGAGGCGAATCGCATGCGAGACGATGTGGTCCAGGCGAGCTCGATTCTCGGGCATTCTCCCGGCCAGGTTTGGGAAGTGATCGGCGACCCCGAGTCCTACTCGCGGTTCGTCGCGGAGATCAGCTGGTGCGAGATCCGGCAACCGGCCGAACGCGGCCGCGGGCCGAAGTGCCTCGTCCGGATGGAACCTCGGGCAGACAAGCTCGCCGTCGGCGAGATCGAAGCCCGGGTCTGGCGGCCCGGTGAGCACGTCGTCTGGTGCGGGGTCGAAGACGACGGCACCTGGGTCTCCCTCGAACTGCGCCCGGCTCCCGGCGGCGGCACGGAAATCGTCGCGCAGCTGATGCTTCCCGCGCGGCACTCGCATCTGGTGTCCGCCGCGTCGTTCAAACGTTCCGTCCGCGCGATGACCCGGCGGATCGAGCTGCACCTCTCCGGGCGGGCGGCGCCGCCGGAGGAGGAGCCCACGCATACCAAGGCCACCACCCTGCATACGGCGAGCACGCTGATCAAGGCCGGGGTGCTCGCGGCGGCGCGGCCGGACAAGATCGCGCGGCAGCTCACCTCATTGTCGCAATGGGGTGCCACCGTCGCCGGCGGCTACACGGCCAACGCCGCTCGCGTGCCCGAAGACGTCGCGCTGCACGACGAACGCAACATCCGGACCTTCAAGCAAACGGCGGACCGCAGCAACCAGCTGGCGAACGCGCTGGCACAGCACGGAGTCCGCTCCCGCGACCGCGTCGCCTTGTTGTGCCGCAACCACGCGGCGATGGTCGAGTCGCTGATCGCGTGCAGCAAACTCGGGGTCGACGCGATCCTGCTCAACACCGGGCTCTCCGCCGGTGCCGTCACCGACGTCATCGCGGTGCACGAGCCGGTCGCGGTACTCGTCGACGACGAGTTCACCCGGATCATCGCCGACATCCCCGGCGACTTCCTGCGGATCAGCACCTGGCCGGAGAGCGAGAACGGGTACCCGACGATCGATCAGCTGATCGCCGGGGTGCCCGCCACCAAACTCAAGCCGGTGGACCGGATCGGCAGGCTCGTCGTGCTCACCTCCGGGACCTCCGGAACCCCGAAGAGCGCGCGACGTCCGACACCGAAGGGACTGGCGACTTCGGCCGCCATGCTGGACCGTATCCCGCTCCACACCGGCGATCGTTTCGTGGTCGCCGCTCCCCTGTTCCACAGCTGGGGACTCGCCGGGATGCAGATCGGCATGGCCGTCCGCGCGTCGCTGTCGCTGATCCGCCGGTTCGACGCGGAAGAGATCCTGAGGACGATCGCCGAGCACCGGTGCGGCGTCCTGTTCGCCGTGCCGATCATGTTGCAGCGCATCCTTGACCTGCCCGAGCGGATCCGCTCGCGGTACGACCTGTCGTCACTGCGGATCGTCGCCAGCAGTGGATCCGCCCTCCCTGGCCCGATCGTCACCGAGTTCATGGACACCTTCGGCGACGTGCTCTACAACTTTTACGGCTCGACAGAGGTTTCGTGGGCGAGCATCGCCACACCAGAGGACCTCCGCGCCGCCCCCACCACCGCCGGCCGCTGCCCGCCCGGCACCCGTGTCGCCATCCTGGACGAGGATCACAACCGCGTCCCGCCCGGCTGGGAGGGACAGATCTTCGTCGGCAACGACATGTTGTTCGAGGGCTACACCGACGGCGCCAGCGTGCCACGGGCGGACGAGCTGATGGCGACCGGCGACGTCGGCTACCAGGACGCCTCCGGGCGGCTCTTCGTCACCGGCCGAGCCGACGAGATGATCGTCTCCGGCGGGGAGAACGTGTCCCCGCGTCCGGTCGAAGAGGCCATCGTCGCCTTGCCCGGTGTCCACGAGGCGGCCGTGATCGGCGTCCCGGATCGTGAGTTCGGGCAACGGTTCGCGGCTTACATCGTCCCGAAGCGCGGTGCCCGGATGAGCGCGGAAGACGTGCGGGCCTACATCCACCGGCGGCTGGCGCGATTCGCGGTGCCGCGGGACGTCCACTTCGTCGAGGAACTGCCGCGGAACGCGACCGGGAAGGTACTGAAGCGGCTGCTGAAGGACGACACCTGGCCGATCGATCAGTCGTGAGTGTTTTGGGTCGTTCTAACGAGGGGTGTTTAGGCACCTACGGCGGGTGAGCCGGGTAGCGACCGGTCCCTGAAGGACTCCTTGAAGGACCCAAAGTCCCTCAACGTTCCCCTCACCCGGCCCGGACGGCAATCACGAGCCCCCGCAGCACCACCAGTCACCACGGCGGCGCGGGGTTGTGACCACCCCAAACCCCGCGAGCAGGGAAGTGGGGGGCAAAGCGGAAACA
>NZ_JBFBBY010000029.1:0-65113 GCF_040682875.1 Amycolatopsis sp. NPDC051071
CAGAACCGCACCCGCACATCCCGCCCCAACGGCACACGACCCGCCACCACAACCTCCGACCACAATCGGTGTTGCAACGACCCCGTGAACCCAAGCGACCCTTATCACTCACGACACCCCTCCCGACTGCCGCCGCCAAATTTGCCACGCCACGTTTGCCTTACCCCTCAATAAGAGTGCACTTCACGCCGGAAGACCTACTCGACGTCATTGTCGCCGACCACTCGGCAGGTCTCGGAAGGTTCAGGGTTGGTGGGGACGGGCCAGGTGGGTCAGGAAGTCGTGGTTGGTCTCGGTTTTCCGGAGACCGTCGAGCAGGGTTTCGACGGCGTTGTCCCGGCCGTCCAGTGCTCGGCGCAGGGCGCTGGTGGCGGCAACTTCAGCGGCCGGGACCAGGAGATCTTCCCGGCGGGTGCCGGATTGCTTGAGATCGACGGCAGGCCATACGCGTTTGGTCGCCAGACGGCGGTCCAGCCGTAGTTCGGCATTGCCGGTGCCCTTGTACTCTTCGAAGATCACCGTGTCGCCAGTGGAGCCGGTGTCGACGAGTGCGGTGGCGAAGATGGTCAGCGAGCCGCCGTTCTCGATATTGCGTGCGGCACCGAGGAATCGCTTCGGCGGAGTGAGCGCGGTGGAATCCACGCCACCGGACAGAATGCGGCCGGACGCCGGTGCCGCCAGGTTGTAGGCCCGGCCCAGCCGGGTCAGGGAATCCAGCAGTACCACCACGTCCCGGCCCTGCTCGACGAGGCGCTTCGCCCGTTCGATGGCGAGTTCGGCGAGCGTGGTGTGTTCGGCGGGAGGGTGGTCGAAGGTCGCGGCGATCACTTCGCCGGGCACCGCGCGGGACAGGTCGGTGACCTCCTCGGGGCGTTCACCGACCAGCACCAGCATCAGCTGGCATTCCGGGTGGTTCTTGCTGATGCCGTGCGCGATCGCTTGCAGCACCGAGGTTTTCCCGGCCTTCGGCGGCGCCACGATGAGCGCGCGTTGTCCCTTGCCGACCGGCATCACCAAATCGATCACCCGGGTGGTGAGTGCGTGTGACTCGGTTTCCAGGCGCAGTCTTTCGTTGGGATACAAGGGAACCAAGTCGGCGAAGTCGGGGCGGCGCCGCAGGGGGAGCGGGTCACGGCCGTTGATCGCGGTCACCTCGCCGTTGTCGCCGAGGCAGACGAGGTCGCCACGTCGGAGGCCGAGGTCGCGGACGGTTTTCTGAGGGATGGGTACGTCGTCGGGGCCCGGCAGGTAGCCGTCCGCCCGGACGTGTGCGCGGTTGCGCACGATGTCGAGTATTCCGTTGATGGTCATGGGAAAGTTCTTTCTGGGCTGGGAGAACGGCGAAGACACGCCGGAAGAGACCTTCGTGTTGAGAAGGGATTTGAGAGACGCTCTCGCGGGAGGCGTTGCCTGCATCCGCTAGAGGAACATCTCGACGGTAGCCCAAGCTGGACGCACAGCGCAACCCTGGAAGCCCAGCATTGGCCGGGGCCAGTGGTTTCGCTCCGTTCGTGCCGTGGTCCTCTTTCACCGTGATCTTGCCAGGTTGGACATTTCCGCCCGGCGTATCGGATTCCGGATCCGGTCAGCGGAAATCTCGTCTGCCGCGTTTCCGAAACAGTTGTGGCGGCGCGATTCGCGGCTTTACGATGCCCTGGGAGCGCTGGGGGTCAGGAGTGGAGTTCCAGGTTCTGGGGTCGATCACGGTGCGGGCGGGTGGGCACGCCTTCGCGGTCGGTGAGCCGCGTCAGCAGCAGGTTCTGGCGGTGCTGCTGCTCGAGGCCGGGCGGACGGTCCGCGTCGACACGCTGGTGTCCCGGGTCTGGGGTGAGTCGCCGCCTAAACAAGTCCGACGTTCTTTACAGGCGCACATCACGCGCATTCGGCGGATGCTCGAACAAGCCGAGCCGGGGAGCGCGTGGCTCGCGAGGGACGCCGGTGGTTACCGTCTCGACATCCGACCTGATCAGGTCGACATATTCCGGTTCCGGAACGCGTTGCGGGACGGCGCCACCGATCGTGCTGCCCTGGCCGCGGCACTCGGTTTGTGGCGGGGCGAGCCGCTGGCGGGGTTGTCCGGCGAGTGGGCCGAACGCGTCCGCCGCACGCTGAGCCAGGAACACGAGGCCGCCGTGGTGGCATGGGCGGTGGCGGAGATCCGCGCCGGCCAGGCGGCCGCCACGATCATCCGGCTGACCGAGCTGGTGGGGGAGCACCCGCTGTACGAGGGGGCCGCGGCGGTGCTGATGCGCGCCTTGTACGCGGTGGGCCGGGCGGCCGATGCCCTTGCCGTGCACGAAAGGATTCGCCGGGCACTGCGTGACGAGCTCGGCGCCGACCCGGGTCTGGAGCTGGCCGCTGTGCACGAGGCCGTACTGCGTCACGATCTGACTCCGGGGGAGCCGGGCAGGCAGGCGATACCCGCGCAACTACCCGCCGCTGTCGCCGATTTCACCGGCAGGGTAGGCGAAATCGGCGAGCTGGACCGGCTGGCCTGCCGGGTGGGGGAGGAGCCGGTGATCGTCTGCCTGACCGGCACGGCCGGGGCGGGCAAGACGGCGACGGTCGTGCACTGGGACCATCGGGTGCGTGACCGGTTCCCGGACGGGCAGCTGTACCTGGACCTGTGCGGGTACGCGCCGGAGAAGCCGGTGTCGTCCGATGAGGCGCTTGCCGCGTTCCTGGCCGCGTTGCTGCCCGGCGGCGTGGGGATTCCGCTGGGTGTGACCGAACGCGCCGCACGGTTTCGTACCGAGCTCGACGGCAGGCGGATGCTGGTGGTGCTCGACAACGTGGCCTCCGTCGAGCAGATCCGCATGCTGCTGCCCGGCACCGGTACCTGCGTTGTCGTGGTGACCAGCCGTGATTCGCTCACCGGTCTCGTGGCGCTGCACGGCGCGCACCGGATCACCGTGGACCAGCTTCCGCTCGCGGACGCGGTCACCTTGCTCAGGCGGCTGGTCGGGCGGCGGGTGGACACCGAACCCGGATCGGCCGTCGCGCTCGCCGAGCGGTGTGTGCGGTTGCCGCTGACCCTGCGTCTCGCGGCCGAGCTCGCCGTATCCCGGCCCACGGTCCCGTTGTCCCGGCTGGCTGCCGAGCTAGGCGCCGCCCAGCGCACCCTCGATGTGCTGAGCAGCGGAGACGACGAACGGGCCGCCATTCGAGCGGTGTTCTCGTGGTCGTTGCGGCAGCTGAGCGACCAGGCCACGGACGCCTTCGCCGCGCTCGGCCGCCACCCCGCGCCGACCTTCGACGTCCACGGCCTTGCCGCACTCGCCGACCAGCCACTCGCGACGGCCCGCACCCTGCTGGACACACTCGTCCGCGCGCATTTGGTGCAACCGGCAGGCGTCGATCGGTACGTCATGCACGATCTGCTCAAGGCCTACGCGACGGAAGCCGGCAGCATCGACGAGCGTGCCGCGCTCGATCGGGTCTACGCCTACTACCTCGCTACCGTCGCCACCGCGATGGGCAGGCTCTACCCCGGCGAAGCCCATCGCAGGCCACTGGTCCCCGCCGCGGCGAGCACGATGCCCGAGTTCCCTGGCACCGACGACGCACGGGACTGGCTGGACGCCGAACTCGCCACGATGACGGCTCTGGCAACGCAGGCGGCGACTCATGGGCGGCCCGAGACTTCGGTGACGTTATCCCGGTTGCTGTTCCGCTTCCTCGACGGGCACAACGAGACCGTCGCCCTCTCCATCCACAACCACGCGTACACCGCCGCCCACGCCACCGGCGACCGTGCCGGCGAAGCCGCCGCCCTCCACGCGCTCGGCGGCGTCCATCTCCAGGCGGGCCGGGCCGTCACGGCCGCGACACACCTGCGGGCGGCGTCTGCCCTGTTCAAGGAGATCGGCGATCTGTCGTCGCAGGCCAGGGCCGTGGCCGCCGTCGGTATGGTCGAAGAACGTGCCGGCCGGTACCGGCCTGCCATCGACCACTACACCCGAGCGCTGACCCTGCTCCGCCTCGACACCGACCTGGTGGCCCAGGCACATGTCCTGACCAGGCTCGGCACTACCGAAGCCCGTATCGGCCACACCGCCGCGGAGACTCATCTGGACCACGCGATGGCGTTGCACCAGCAGGCAGGCCACCACTTCGGAGAGGCGTGGACCAAACTCGGACTCGCCGAGATCGCCATCGCCCATGACCACTTGAGCGACGCCCTCACCTTGCATGCCGAAGCCGTGAAACTGTTCCGCACCGTCGGCCACCGCGCCAGCGAAGCCTGGGGTATCGACGGCCTCGGCAGAACCCAGACACTCCGTCATCGCTCCAACCGGGCGGCCGAGCACCACCGCAGCGCCCTCGACCTGTTCAGCGCACACGGCGACCGTGACGGCGAAATCTGGGCACTCAACGGACTCGGCGAAGCATGCCGCGCCGGCGGCGATCCCACCTCTGCCCGCGTGCACCACACCACGGCACTGAACCTGGCACTCCGAAGCGGCGCGCGAGAACAGGCGGCCCGTGCCTATCATGGGCTCGCCAGAACCGCCGCCGACACCGGCGACCTTCTCGCCGCGCACCGCCACTACGACCAAGCCACCACCATCTACCGCGACCTCATGCTGCCCACCGCTGACCTGATCAAAAACGAGCTGGCCGACCTACGCTGAGCGGATTCCGCGCCGCGGGAAGGTGCTGCTGGTCGTGAAGGCCTCCTTGCCTACCCTCGGGCTCCTGACCTCGGCGGCTGACACTCCAGGTCAAGACCGTGACACAGTGGACAGCGGGCAGGCAGGCCTGACACTGTTGAGGGTGCCGGTCGCAGCGGATTCCTGCTGCTGGTGTTCGCGGGCGTCACTTGATCAACGCCTTGTCGTTCCTCCCCAAATCTCCTCGTACGCCACAGCCGGTTCTGGCCGGTCCGACTCACTCCACAGGAGATCCTCCATCAGCGTTCCAGTCGTTTTGCCGCACGCCGTCAGTGCTCCTCGTTCGCTCACCGATGTGTACGGTCCGGGCATCGCCGTCTGCGCCCGGCCCGAACTGGCCGCCGCCGAACCCGTGAACAGGCACCGTCACCGCCGCGACGTGGTCTCCGCGCGACCGATCGCTGTCGCGGCCGACGTGCCGGTGATCTGCAGCGCCGGTGGCACGGACCCGGATTTGCTGGCACACCTGCGTGACAGCGGCCTGCCGGTCGGCACCGACCTGCGCGAGTTCCGAAGCGAGAGGGAATTCGCCGCCCGTGTGACCGAAGCGATGTCCGACGGCCTGCTGATGTCGATGGAGTACCCGCAGCCGACCACGCTGTGCCCGGACGAACGGGCGCTCAAAAGCGCGCAACTCGTCGGCTACCTGAACAACAAGGCCAGCATCACCACCCTGGTCGATCCCCGTTTCCAAGCGCACCGCAGCGTCGTCACTCGCGAGCAACTCGCGGAGGCGGCACCGGTGGAGAAGTCGTGGGTGCTCAAGGCCGCGACCAACGACGCGCACGGCGGCAGCCTCGACGTCTATCTGCACCGGGCTGACGAGCAGATCACGCTGCCGGCGTTCACCGACGTGCTCACCGAGTTCGTCGTCGAGGAGTACCTGCGGATCCTGCGTAACTGGGGCCTGCAGTTCTACGTGGGAGCGGACGCGCGGGCCCGCCTCCTGGCCGTGACCGAACAGCGCGTCGACGCGATCGGGGTCTATGCCGGCGGCAGATTCGGTGCGGTCACCACTCCTCCCGCCGAACTGCTCGCCGAATGCCTGGCGATCACCCAGCGCGCGGCCGACGTCGGCTACCGCGGCCTGTGCAGCCTTGACTGCGCCCAAACCCGGGATGGCCAGCAGGTCGTGCTCGACCTGAACTTCCGGATCACCAGTGGCTCGATCCCGTTGCTGGCGATGCAGTCCGTCCGCCCCGACGCCCTTGACAGCGCAGCCGAGTCCGTGACGCTGAGCGTCGACGGCCCGCTCACCGACCTGCTCGCCGAGGTACGCCCGGCGTTGGCCGCCGGTGGCCTGCTCATCGTGGCCGGTCATGACACCGGCCACACGGACAATCCGGTCAGACAAAGCACCTTGCAACTGCTGGTCCTCGGGGACGACCCCGACGAGGTGACCGCTCGGCGCCGTGCGCTGGAAGAGAGAACCGGCCACTGACACTCGTCATGCCGAGCCGGAGGCCGGGCTGACCTTCGTCCACAGTGGCCTCCGGCAAGAGGCAGGATGTCTCCATGAGCGATCCTTCCTTCACTCTCGTGCAACTGCGTTACTTCGAGGCGGCGGCCCGGCATCTGAGCATGACCGCCGCGTCGAAGGAACTGATGGTCTCGCAGTCGGCCGTGTCGACCGCGATCGCACAGCTGGAGAAGGAAATGGGCGTGACCGTCGAGGTATACGGCCTCACGCTCGGGGTCGTACTCGCCGCGATCCTCGGCACCTACGCCGTGTGGTCCGCGGAGATCTTCCCGACCCGTACCCGCCAAGGCGGACTGTCGATCGCCTACAACCTCACCGCCGCCCTGTTCGCGGGCACGGTGCCCTACCTCATAACCGTCCTGATCGCCACGACCGGCAGCACTCTCGTCCCCGGCCCGTACCTCATGGTCTCCGCCGCGATCGGGCTCATCGCGGCGTTCTCACTGCGAGAGACCGCCGGAAAGCCGTTGCAGCAGAAGGAAGACTGAACCTCGCCTGAGTCGGCGTGGCCGGAGCATCATGCGGACCGTGTGGATTTCGGATCATCTGACGCGCCACAATCCACACAGTGACCGGATGCGGTCCAGCATCGACTTCAGGGGAGCGGAGGAATTGCAAGGCGGTATCCCGTTGGTCGCCGCCCCTCCTGGACGCTTCCTGGGAGGGCCGTCGTTTTCAGCTAGATGTGCTTGCAGTAGTTGTACAGAAAGGTGCCACCGGGCGAGGGGTTGTCCTGGGTGATCCAGATGCAGCCGGTGTACACCGGTTTCCAGAGGCCGCCCCAGCTGGTGTTCGCGTATAGCCAATGCCACTGGCCGTCGGCGGGGACAAGGCTGTAGCCGCTGCCTCCCGCGATCTGTGCTCCGGCGCTGTCGTAAAACGCGGTGACGGCCCAGACATGCCGGGGCTGGCCGCAGTAGGCGTCGAAGCCACCTGTGGAGCCCCAGTTGTCGAAGGTGAACTGCACATTCGCGACCTGGCAGTCCACCAGTGCCGTCGCGCGGGGCTGGGCGGCGTTCGCCGGTGCCGCCCCGATGGTCAGACAGCCCGCGAGCAGGGCGATCGCCGCCAAAAGTTTACGCATGGTTTGCTCCGTCTCGTTTGTTCTTCGGTTTCGCTGTGCGGTGCGCCTTTCTCCCGCGAGCGTGCGCCGGGTTGTTGCGCCATAAGGGCAGTAGTTCCCGCACTTGTGTTCATCTCGGGGGATCTACTTGCCGACCACTGTCTCGCCCAACAAGGGCATGAGGCAATGCATGGCACAAAAGTCTGCTTGAAAGGGCGCTCGATATGGGAATCGGCAGGCCCGTTACCCTGCGCCTCATCGTGGGCACCAAGGACAAATTCCTCGCCGACGCCAACATGGACAACCCCACACTCGCGCTGTCGAGCACGGCAGCCGAGTCCTCACACATCACCGCACGAGCATGAGTCCCGCCCGCCATCGGGGGGTCGCTCTTGCCGCCCAGGAACCAGCCAGGCGGGAAGTCGCCCTCGTCCCGAAGCTGATACCGGGTCGGTGCGCCCCCCGATCGTGTCTTCGACACAGTGATTTCGACACAGTGGTTTCGATCTCGCCGTTTCCGGCTACCCGCAGGTGACTGCCGTGTCGCCGGGAGGAGGTGGTCACGGTGCGTTGCCACCGTGATGTCGTAGTGGTCGGCGCGTCTGCCGGCGGTGTCGAGGCGTTGCGTGCGTTGGCTCGCTCCCTGCCCCCGGATTTCCCGGCCGCCGTTCTGGTGGTGATGCACCTGGCGCCGGGCTTGTCGAGTGCGTTGCCGCGGATTCTGGCCAGGGCAGGCCCGCTCGACGCGGTGAGCGCTGAACACGGCGCCCCGCTGACCGCCGGCACACTCCACGTCGCGCCGCCGGATCACCATTTGCTCATCGAGGACGGTGCCGTGCTGCTCAGCCGCGGCCCGACCGAAAGCGGGCACCGTCCCGCGATCGACGCGACCTTCCGTTCCGCCGCGCTGTCCGTGGGCCCCCGGGCCATCGGCGTGGTCCTCTCCGGTGTCCTCGACGACGGCGCCGCCGGACTGCGCTCGATCGCCGACCGCGGTGGCCTCGCCGTGGTGCAGGATCCGGCGGACGCGCTGTACCCGGGCATGCCCGAGAACGCGCTGGCCCGCGTGCCCACCGAGCATGTTCACCCGGTCGATATGCTCGGGAAGGTACTGGACAAGCTTGTGCGGACGCCGGTCGACAACCTGCCGATCCCACCGGCTTCGTCCGCCTTGCTGCTGGAAGAGCGGATCGCCCGGGACGGCGTCCGGCTGGGCGCGGTCACCGTCGGCGGGTCGACGCCTCCCGCCGGCTACCGATGCCCGGACTGTCAGGGATCCCTGCTGGAAGTCGGCCCCGCGGACGGCCGGTATCGCTGCCGAATCGGGCACGGCTGGACCGACGAAGCGCTGTTCAGCGCGCAGGACGCCGAGCTTGAACGGGCGTTGTGGACCGCGCTGCGGTCACTCGATGAAAGGGTTTCCCTCGCCGAGCGGATGCTGCGCCGGGCCACCACCGGCGGGATGACCCGGCGGTATGAGAACGCCGTCCGGGAATCCTCCGCAGCCGCGGAAACGCTCCGCAAGTTCCTCCTCGCCCTCGACAAGGAGACCAGGCCGGGACAGGAGACACCCAGGGAGCCTTAAGGGTCGGTTTCGTCCGGCGCTTCGTACACGAAGTCCGCGGAGACCAGCGGGTCCGGAGGAGTCCGGCCGCGAGCGGCATGACGAGTCCGGAATGTGTTGAGCAGAGCGCGTACCTCGTCTGCTTCGGGTGCGCTGAGTTCGGTGTACGCGGCCTGGGCGGCGTCGAGATGCGCTTTTGCTTCGCTGTGATTTCCGGCGGTGTAATGGATTTGGCCGAGACCATGGTGCGCTCGGGCGCGTTCGTGCAGGTGTCCGAGCCGTTGGGCGAGTGACAGGGCGTCCTCGTAGAGCGTGAGGGCAGCGGTGCCGGTTCGTGTGGCGGCGAAGTCGTTGAGAATTGAGACTTCGACGTTCGTGTTCCTGCCGGAGCGGGCGAACCGCAGGGCGCGCTGGAAGTGTGTGGTGGCTTCGTCTTCTTGCCCCAGGCCCGCATAGGCGTTGCCCAGCGCGGCGAGTACCGGTGCTCCGAGGCCGGGTGAATCGAGGTCGAATGCGATCGCGCGGCTCTGTGCCAGGAATACGATCGCGGTCTGATGGTCGCCGCTCCAACTGTAGTTCTCGCCGAGGTTGCACAGTGCGATGCCTTCGAGCAAGGCGTGGCCGGTCCGCCGGGCGGCGGCGAGGGCGAGTTCGTACTGTGCGCGGGCGTCTTTCCGCTGACCACGCATGTCATCGACCGAGCCGATGCCGTCGCGGGCCATGCTTTCGAGGAGGTCGTTCCGCCGGTTCAGAGCGGTGGACAGAGCCTGCCGGAAATGGCTGACGGAGTCGTCGTAGTGGCCGAGGCGGAACAAGGCCATGCCGACGGCCTGGCAGGCGAAACCGTGGTCCACTGTGCCGGGCTGGGTCAGCGTCAGAGCGGCCGTGTGAAGGGCAACGGCCTCGTGGTAGTGGGCCGCAATATACAGATATCGCCAGAGTGTCGCCGACAGGCGGATTATGTGCCCTGCCATGGCTGTTGCCGTCGGGCGGGTGGCCAGCGCGATCATGGTGGCGCGTTCGGTGTCCAGCCAGGCACGTGCGTGGCGATAGTCCTGGAAGTGCGGCTGCGGCCCGGACGACTTCCCCGGAGGCGGCCGGAGGTACGGCTCGTCGGGCGACAAAATGTCCATGGCCGCCGATGCCCAGCACAAGTAGTGATCGAACAGCCGGGTCATGGCGGCCAGGCGGGTGGCGTCGTCGTCGGTTTCGTTGACGAGCTCCGTGGCGTAAAGCTTGACGAGGTCGTGCATGCGGAACCGGCCCGGCGGGTTCTCTTCCAAGAGATTGGCCGCGCACAGGGCGCGCAGTGGCCGGGAGCCGGCGAACAAGGCGGCCGCGGCCGCTCGATCCGTGTCGCTGTCCGGTAACAGTCCGAGCAGACGGAACGCCGACGCACAGCGGTCGTCAAGAGAGCGGTAGGAGGCGGAGAACACCGCGCGCAAGCTCGCGGACAGCTCTCCGGTGTCGAGTGCGTCCAGCCGGCTTTCGCGCAACTCGGTGGCCAACGCCGAGAGCCGTCGGCCCGGCTGGGCGGTGACCCGCGCGGCGACAATGGCCAGTGCCAGGGACAACCCTCCGCACAGCCGCAGGATTTGTTGTGCGGCTTCGGGTTCTTCGGCCAGACAGGCCGCTCCCAGTTTACGCAGGAGCAGATCCCGCGCCTGGTGCTCGTCGAGAGGTCGCAGAGGCAACGCCCTCGCGCCTTGGGTGGTCAGCAGCGCGCCGAGCTCGTGCCGGCTGGTGATGAGCACCGAACAAGTGGATCCGCTCGGAAGCAACGGGGTGACGTGGCTGGTGTCCTGTGCGTTGTCGAACACCACGAGCAGCCGGCGCTGGGCTGTCAGGCTTCGATACAGGGCCGCCTGCGCGTCCGGCTCGGACGGAATCGCCGTCGCGGCGACGCCGAGCGCGCTGAGGAAGCCGCGGATGACGCGGTCCGGCGGCACAGGTTCGTGAACCGGGTCAAAGCCGCGGAGATCGACGTAGAGCTGGCCATCGGGGAAGCGGGACGTGTGGTCGGTCGACCAGCGCACGGCGAGCCAGGTTTTCCCGAGACCGCCCGCTCCGGAGATCACCACGACCGCATCCGGCTCGGCGAACATCCGGTCGAGTGCCTCCAGCTCGTTCTCCCGTCCGACGAACGAGAGCGGAGCAGCCGGGAGCTGACGGGGGACAGGGAGCCCGGCGTCTGGGTACTCGCCGGTCAAAATCCGCTCGTGCAGCAGACGCAGTCGCGGCCCCGGGTCGGCGCCGAGCTCGTCGGCAAGGCTCGACCTGACCTTCTCGTACTCCCGCAGCGCGTCGGCCGTGCGGCCGTCGAGGTACAGCGCCTCGATTCGCTGCGCCTCCGCCCGTTCACCACCTACTCCGTCCGGGAGTGGATCGGCAAGCACAGCCGCGTGCCCGCCGGTACGCAGCCGGAGGTCATTGCGATCCAGCACGGCCGCCGCGTGCTTACGCCCCAGCTCGTCCCGTACGCTGTCCGCCCACGGAGAATCCAGCTCGCTGAGCGGTTCACCACGCCACAGCGCCAGCGCCTCGTCATACAGCCCGAGCGCGGCGTGGTCGTCCGTCGTCGTTCTCGCGCGCCCGAGCAGGCTCTCGAACCGGTGGACGTCCACGCTCGACGGGTCGGCTACGAGAACGTATCCACCGCGGTCGCGCTCGATCGTCACGCCGTCCAGCCCGGCCAGCAGCCCGCGCAGCCGCGACAGGTAGGAGTAGAGAGCCGTCCTTGGCCGTCGCGGTAAGTGTTCGCCCCACACCCGGTCGACCAACCGATCGGCCGTCACCACTTGGCCGACTTCGAGCAGCAATACCGCCAACACGTCGCGCTGACGAGCGTGCCCGAGATCGAGCCGGACCCCGTCGGCAATGACCTCGACAGCGCCCAGTAGCCGCGCCCGCATCAACAGTCCTCCCCGCACCAGGCCTGGCGGCACAAGGTCTCTTCAAGGTTTTCCGATCGTCCCCCGGCGCACTATGACGATACCGAAAGACCAGCTCAGGAGCCGTGATGAATTCAGATGCGTACGTTCAGGCGCGGATGGCCGCGGTCCGGCAAGAATTCGCGAGTGCCCGGCAGTGGCGACTGTGGATGACCCGGCTTGTGGCTCGCACTCGAGGGAGCCGACTCGGCAGGCGTCGAGGGCCAAGCGTCCCCGCTGGACCCTGACAGGCGTGGCGACAGGGGTACAGGTGGCGTCGGCCGCGGGGGGTCGTGAGTGATTTGGGTCGTTAGAACGACCCAAATCACTCACGATATCGTTGCGGTCTTTCTCCGCCGGGTGGCAACGCTTTGTTGGAGGGCGCCTCGCCGCGCCCTTGCCGGGTCAGTGTGCTTCCGGTTCGGTGCCTATCCGGTAGTGCACCGGGCGGCCGTCCGCGTCCCGCACCGGGACGGGGTTTCCCTCGGCGTCGACGATCTTGCCGTCGACGATCTTGTCACCGTTCTCCAGCTGGGAGAAGGCTTTGAGGTCGGAGTAGTCGATTACCCGGGTCGCCGTCGCGAATACCGACGGGTCGGTGCCTGCCTTGCCTGGCTTCAGATGGTTGAACAGCAGGTTCAGCAGGACGGCCATGAGTGCGGCGGCGCTGATCCCTGAGTGGAAGATCGTGCCGACCCACGCCGGGAAGTGGTGGTAGAAGTCCGGTGCGGCGATCGGGATCATGCCCAGCCCGACCGAGGCCGCGACGATGACCAGGTTCATGTTCCCGTTGTAGTTCACAGTGGACAATGTCTTGATACCGGACGCCGCGACCGTGCCGAACAGCACGAGACCGGCACCGCCCAGTACCGGGTACGGGATCGCGGCGACCACCCGGCCGAGTATCGGGAGCATTCCCAGAATCAGCAGGATCACGCCGCCGGCGGTCACCACGAACCTGCTCCTGACCCCGGTGATCGCGACGAGGCCGACGTTCTGGGCGAACGCGCTTTGAGTGAACGCGCTGAAGATCGGCGCGATCGCCGAGGAGGCCATGTCGGCACGCAGGCCGTCGCCGATCCGGCGCTTGCTCACCCGCGTTCCGACGATCTCGCCCACGGCGAGGATGTCGGCCGTGGTCTCGGTGAGGGTCACCAGCACGACGATGAACATCGACACGATCGCGGCGACGTCGAAGGTCGGCACGCCGAATGCGAACGGTGCCGGTACCGCGAAGATCGGGCCGTCCGCGACCTTGGAGAAGTCGGTTTTGCCGAGTACAGCGGCCAGCACGGTGCCCACCACGATCGACAGGAGGATCGAGAGCCGGGAGATCGCCGGGACGGCGACCTTGCTGAGCAGCAACACGATCGCCAGGGTCAGTGCGGCCAGCCCGATGTTGGAGACCGAACCGAAGTCCGGTGCTTTGGCGTTGTTGCCCATCGCCCACTGCGCCGCGACCGGCATCAGGCTGAGCCCGATCACCGTGATCACCGTCCCGGTGACGACCGGCGGGAAGTACTTCACCAGCCGGGAGAACACCGGCGTGATGAGCAGGCCGAGCACCGCGGAGGCGATCACCGCCCCGAACACCGCGGGTAGTCCGCCGTCGGCCACGATCGCGGTCATCGTCGCCACGCCGGCGAAGGAAGTGCCCTGGACCAGCGGCAGCCGGGAGCCGAAGAAGGGCACGCCGTACGACTGCAGAATTGTCGCCAGCCCACCGATGAACAGGCACGATGCGACGAGCATGCCGACTTCGGCAGGCGAGACGCCGGCGGCGCTGCCGAGGATCAAGGGTGGCGCGATGATCCCGCCGTACATCGTCAGAACGTGCTGGATGCCGTAGGTGAAACTCTTGCCGACTCCAAGCCGTTCATCCTCGGGCCTGCCGGCCGCTTCGGCCTGCGTCCTCTTCACCATGGATCCGCCTCTCGGTAGAAGCGAGCGGTTCGGAAAATTTCAGTCTGCGGAGGTTAGCTTCCACATGGCAGAACTAGCAAGACTGAATGTGGGCCGCTGTCTAGTCCGTCTCCGGTCTGAGAACCGTGGTGATCGCGTCGTTGCAACCAGGAACGGCCACTCCGACGGCTTTTCCGTGAAGTGGTTCATCCGCATCGCCCGGGCCCTATAGGTTGTGCGCATGTACGTGCCGACGCCCACGCAGGGCGACCCGCACCAGACCGCCGGACCGCCCTCGTGGCTGGTCATCGGGCCCGGGTTCGCCGCGCTCATCGGCCTGTTCCTGCTCACCGTGATCTACCGCTTCGACGGCCGCTCGGCCCTGCAGGTCGAGCTGGGGATGTCCAGCCAGTCCCTGCTGCTGAGTGGCCTCGTCGCGTACCTCGTCGCGGCCGCGATCGCCTTCCCCGCGGGTCTGCTGCTCGGCGCGCGCTTCCCGACGTCGGTGACCGTACCCGCGATCTGCTTGATGCTCCTTGGTGTGGTGCTGATCGCGTTCGTCCCCAACAGTGCCCTGCTCCTGGTCGGGCGGGTGCTCAACGGACTCGGCGCGGGTGCGGCGATCGGTGTGACGGCCGCACTTATCCGACGGCTTCGCACCGGTCGCGGCGCCGCGATCGCGGTGACGGCAGGACTCGGTGTGCTTGCTTTGGTGGCCGCACCCTTCCTCGGCGGGCTGATGTCGGACGCCCTCGGCTTCCGCGTGGTGTACGTGGTGGCCGCGCTGTTCGTGTTCGTCGCGCTCGTCGTCGCCGGAGTCCTCGGCATCGTCGCGATGGTGAAGGCGAAACCACCTGTCAGGCCGATGCCGTATCCGCCGCACGCCTGACGTCCCCGCATCGTGCAGTGCGACGGTCCTGGCCCGGCAGCTGTTCACCCGGCGCTGCGCCCGCCGCGGCTGCGCGGCAATGCGCGCCGGACACCGCGGGCCGAGCAGGGGACGGCGCTGCGGCTGACACACTGCGGGGGTGATCATCGGATACGTCCTCGCGCTGCTGGCAGCGCTGGCCTCGGGTAGTGGTTCGGTGCTGGAGTCGATCGGCGTCCGCCGCGCGGGTGCTTACGGCGGAAGCGCGCTGGACCTGGTGCTCCTGCGGCGCCAGTGGATTTACTTTCTGGGTATCGGCGTAGACCTGATCGGCTTCGCCTGTGCGGCGGCCGCGTTGCATCGATTGCCGCTGTTCCTCGTCCAGTCGGTGCTGGCGTTCAGCGTCGGCGTGACGGCCACGATTTCCGCGTTCATGGGCACCCGGCTGGCGGGGCGGGGCTGGGCCGCGCTGGGAGTCGGTGCGGTCGGCCTGATCCTGCTGGGCTTGTCCGCGCAGCCGGGTCCGGCCAAGGTGCTCCCGGCGCAGTGGCGCTGGGTTCTGCCCGCGATGGCGCTGGTCGTGGGGGCGATCGCTGGGTACTTCAGGCGATTCGACCGCCCCTGGGCCGCGCAGGTGCTCGGCTTCGCGGCGGGAGTCGGCTTCAGCATGGTCGGTGTCTCGGCGCGCACCCTGGATGTCCCGTCGTCGGGCTGGACGATGCTGGTGGAACCGGCCGTCTGGGCGATGATCCTGAACGGCTTGGCCGCGGCGGTCGCGTTCGCCCTGGCACTGCAGAAGAGTGGCGCGACGGCGGTCAACGCGATCATGTTCACCACGAATACGGCGTTGTCTTCGGTCATCGGCCTGGTCTTCCTCGACGACCGCGTCCGTGACGGCCTCACCCACTTCACCGTCGCGGGCTTGATCCTGGCCATGTCAGGTGCGATCGTCACCGCCTACTACGCCGGCCGTGTCAAGGGACCCATCCGCGCCCAAGTGGGGTCGTGAGTGGCGTTTCGGTGCCGCGTGCTGGACCTGGTATCGCAAGCCGAAGTTGTCCAGGGTCAACGGCAGTTTCCCCGGCGTCAGCGAGACTCCGGACGGCTGGATGTCGTGCTCACGGACGAGGTTGGCCAGCAACATCGAGGTCATGAACAGCACTACGTCCCGGCCGGGGCACGCGCCTGGGCCGCCACTGAAGGGAACCAGGGCCGGGTTGCCGGCCGCGCGGCCGTCGAGCCAGATCTCAGGTTCGAAGCTGTCGGCGTACGGCAGGCTTTCGGCGTCGCGATGGAAATAAGGTGTGTACACGAAGACCGTCGTGCGATCGGGTCCCCACGCCGTTTCTCCACGGGTCTCGCGGAGCAGCGCCGGCGTCGTGGGCCAGAGCCGCACGGACTCCAGCACGCTCGCACGCGTTTTCGGCAGCTGTTGCGGTGCGGACAGGTCCGCGTCACCCAGTTCCGCCCGGATCGCGGCAAGATGTCCGGGATGGGCGGCGAGCAGGGCCAATGTCCGGAACGCGACGATCCCCGCCGCGTCGAAGGCGAACAACCAGTGCGGTAGCTGGCCTGCCGGATCCAACTGTTCCGCAGCGGGAGCCGTGGCCAGCGCCGCGGCAAGGCTCCCCGGACGCCGTAGCGCGACCTGGCGCCGTGCCAACTCGAGGAAGCGCTTCCGCAGATGGCGACGGCGGGGGCCGGCGTACGCCCAGTTCCCGGCTTGCCGCAACGGTGTCAGCAGGTCGGTGAGCTCGCGGTCCTCGGCGGTGTCGCCGCCGAGCGTCACCTGCCGCACGATTCGCCACCAGCCGATGTTGAACGTATCCCAGTCGAGCGTGCCGGTTTCGAGCATCTCGCCTGCCTGCGCGGCGACAGCCCGCGCCCACGGCTCGGCCAGTTCGTGCACGGCCCGGCCGGGTTCGAGGACGGACTCGTTCAGCTCGCGGCGGGCGGTGCGCTCGGGTCCTTCGGAGATGAGCACACCGTGCGGTTGGAATTTGCCCAGTGCCGCCTTCTTCTCGCGTGTCGCCGGGCTGAACGGCGACGGCGTGCCCGCCAGTGCCGTGCCCACGGCTTCCGGCGAGAGCGCGAGATTGACCGAGCGGCCAGGGATCCGCAGGTGCAACGGCCGATCGCCGTAGCGATGCCGCAGTTCGCCGTGCAGGCGGACGGCGGACCGGTCGGTCTGCAGTTTCTGCGCCAGGGCCATGATCTGAGGCCGACGCTTGATCACACCGGTGAGCACGGTGGGCGCCAAGATCCGGGCCGCGATGCGCAGAGTGTCCTTTATGGAGGCGTCCACGGCGGACTCTGGCTGTTCGGCTGATTCCAGCGCCTCCTCCGACGGAATGGCGCGGGGCCCTTGTCGCGTTGTCATGGCCGCGGCATACCCGCTAACGGGGGCCGGGAACCCCCCGGCTGCGCACGGACTGTCCGCCGGGCGGGCTAACCCGCGTTAACCCGCACCGGGACGGCCGGACAGGGTTAACATGTCGGCATGCTCAGGCTCGGCTTCCCCGTGATCGGCGTGTCCGACCTGCCACGAGCCGTGGCGTTCTGGACCGCCGCGTTGAACCTCGTGGCCAGTGACGAGTGGGCCACCGACGACTGGCGGACCCTGGACCACGCCGACGGTTCCGGGCGCGCCTTGGCCCTGATGTCCAGCAGGTCGCCGATCGAGCCGTATCCGCGGATTCATCTCGACCTGCTCGTCGACACCGCCGCTGAGCAAGAAGCCGAAGTCGCGCGTCTCAAGGAACTCGGTGCCCAAGACGTCGGCTGGGACAGCTACCCGCCCAAACCCGACTTCGTCGTTCTCGCCGACCCGGACGGCAACCGCTTCTGCGTCGTCGACCTCAGCAACGCGCCTTCCGGCGGCTGACCGTATGTGGGGCTGCGCGTGAAGGACTCCTTCCCTCGGCTGAGCCGAGGGAACTCGACCTTCGCTCCTTCCGCAAGTACAGGAAGGCCTCCTTCCTGTACCTAGGCGCAAGGAAGGGGGCCTTCATGTACTTGGGGGAGGTGCGCACGACCTCCCCGACCTACCGGCTGCGGGCGTGCTGCGCCGGTCACGACGGTGGGTACTGCTTCGTCCTCAACAGGTTCGCGAGGTGGACGGCGTTGCGGGCCAACGTCGCGTTGGTCGACTCGACCGCTTCGGGTGTCTCGTCGAGGTCGTTGTAGTCGCCGCCCTTCATGGCTTCACCGTTCCAGTAGGTCCCGCCCTGCGCCGGCACGGTGAACCCGGTGTCGTTGAGCGCCTGGAAGAGATCCGCGGTGATCTTGTGCGCGCCGTCCTCGTTGCCGACGACAGCGGTAACGGCGACCTTGCCGAACATCGCCGGCCTGCCCTCGCTGTCCGTTTCGGACAGTTCGGCGTCGAGCCGTTCCAGAACCCGTTGCGCCACACTGGACATATGCCCGACCCAGGTCGGCGTCGAAATCAGCAGAATATCCGCCGCGGCGATCTTGCGGCGGATCTCCGGCCAGGCGTCGCCATCGCCCATGTCGGCCTCGACGCCTGGTTTGACGTCATGATCGACCACGCGTACCAGTTCGCCAGTAGTGCCGTGTTCGGCCAGTTTGTCGAGAAGCTGTTGCGCTATCAACACGCTGCTGCTCGGGGCAGGCGAGGGCTTCAGCGTGCACACCAATGCGAGGGCCTTCAACGGCTGGTTCATTTCGTCCTCGGGGTCGGGTCGGGCTTTCGGTATTCAGAGGGTTACGACGTCCGGTCCACGTGAGGCGCGGTTTCGGCGAGCAGGCGATGAACCGTCTCCGCGCGGTCATACTCGCGTTCAGGCAGTTTGCCCACATGTCCGAGTACGTCGTCGCCTGCCCCCTGAGCCGCGGCTCGGCGGAGGAGTTCGTCGCGGCCGCAGGGATACCGGACGTCGTCGAGGTAGCCACGGGCGTCGTTCATGGTGGGCTCCTTCCGTCGTTCCGGGGGTTACCCGGCGGATTCCCGGCTACACCTGCGGTGCCAAGCCATCGTCCCGTGCGGTGTCCGGCGACTCGGGAGAACGCTGTCGTGGTAGTGACACCTCGGCGGCGCTGTGCTCGGTGTGAACAGGCATGACGCGGTCGAGACGGAGTACACGGATCGGCCGCAGCACGCAGTGGTGGGTGGCGATGACCGCGCAGGGGATTCCCTGCGCGTGGGCGGCCGTGACGTTGTCGAGAAGGACCGCCAGACCCCGGCTGGAAATAAAGGTGACGCCGGAGAGATCGACGATCAGCGAGGCGGGCCGGTGGCGTACCGCGTCCGCGAGCAGGTACTGGAATCTGGTGGTGACAGTCAGATCGAGTTCGCCGGAGGCGGCGACGACGGTCGCGTCGGCGGTGGTCGTCACGGTGATACCGGCGCATCGGACGTGCTGTTCCGTCGGCCGGGAAAGCGATGAAGCGGCAATGGTGAGCATGGCGCTGGCCTCCTCGTCATAGGGAAAGCCGGGTCTGGGCCTCCCCGCGGGTGCCGGTGCGTTCGACAGCGATCCGGACCGGACACCGGTGACGGCTGCTGGTCTCAACCGCGGCGCCATGGCAGGTCGGCGACCTCGCCCAGCGCTGATGCCCGGTGCCGGGGCGACCTCGGAGCGGGCACCTCCCAATTGCCCAGCCGTCGAACTTTCTAACCAGCTTCGGGGTGCGCTGCCCCGAACGGGTGAAACAGACGGGCGCGGATTCACCGTGGTGGCTGATGGGGCGTCCGAGGTGAAGACGGCTGATGCTCGCGGTTCAACACCGCAATGGAGAAGCTCAGTGCGACGACGATGACGACGACCGGTCCCGCACCGGGACTGGTGGCCCACCAGACGGTTCCGGCCAGCACGGCGAGCCAGGCGGCTCCGATGGTCCGTTTCGCTGAGGCCGGATAAGGGCCGAGCATGCTCGCGGCCACGAAAAGCACTCCGGCCGAAGCCATCAGCAGGACGGTCCAATACAACATCCGGCCGCCTGCCAGGACGGACAGTTCGCCCGCGGCGGCGCCGGCGACGGGCCCGCCCGTCCACGAGATGCTCGTGGATCGGCGTGCGAGAGTCAGCCGCCGCTCACTCGAACGGAGTAGCCGCGGCGGCGTGGGCGAGCGAGAGTTCTTCGCGCGATCGGACGGTGAGGACGGCCGTCGCGGCGTCCTGGCCACTGATCACCGCGTCCTGCTCACGGCGGGTGTCGAGGCCGCCGGTGATGCCGAGGACGCCTAGCCCACCGGCGACCGCTTCGGCGACTTCGGGCTGGTCCCAGCCGATGTCGCCGGTGAACACCAAAGCGTCGACGCGATCGAGACTCGCGGCCATGGCCGCGAGTTCGCGACGGGTGCGGTGCTCGAACACGGCCAGCGCGAACCGGGCCGTGACGTCGCCACCTCGGGCGTCGCGGACCAGGTCACGGGTGTCTTCGGACGTCCCGGACAGGCCGAGCAGCCCGGAATGGTGGTAGAGCCCGTCTTCCAGCTCGTCGACGGTCAGATGCCCTTCGCGCAGCAACCACAGCAGCATGCCGGGGTCCACGGTGCCCGACCGTTTCGCCATCATGGTGCCTTCCAGCGGCGTGAAACCCATCGATGTGTCGACACTGCGGCCGTGGGCCACCGCCGTCACCGAGCACCCACCGGAGAGATGCGCGATCAGCAGGTTCAGCTCACCGACGTCCTGGTTCAGCAGTTCGGCCGCACGTCGCACCGCCCAGCCGAAGGACAAACCGTGGAATCCGTAGCGGCGCAGATCCCAGCGCGCCCGCCAGCGTTCGGGCAGCGGGTACGTGCGTGCCACGGCGGGAAGGTCGCGGTGGAAGGCGGTGTCCGGGCAGACGATGTGCGGGATGTCCGGCAGCCGCTCGGTCAGCTCGTCCAGCAGGGTCTCGGTGTGGGGAACGTGTTCGGGTGCCAGCGACCGGGCGTTCGCGATCCGTTTCCTTACTTCGGGCGTGACGACGGCGGGGGAGTCGAGGTCCGGGCCGCCGTGAACCAGACGATGCGCCACCGCGTCCAGCTCGCCGGCGTCATCCACAAAGGCCTTGACGTCGGCTGCGGCCTCGTCGGCCGGATGGCCGATCTCGGCGCTGTGGAGAACCTGCTCATCCTCGGTCCGGACGACGTGCAGGCGCAGGCTGCCCGAACCGGGGTTGACCGTCAGGACCTTCACCGCTCCCACCGCCAGCCGGTGATCTCTTCGGGATCCGCACCGTCGCGATAGGACAGTGCGAGCAGTTCGTCGCGACGGCGAAGGAGATCCCGTGCCAGGTCGCCGCCCGCCGACGACCAGCCGTGCGCGCGGGTGATGGCGTCGGCGGCGAGGTCGTGCCGGGTCATGAGGTTGTCGGCGAGCAGGGCGAACGGTGTCGTCGTGGTTCCCTCTTCGAGGTAGCCGTGGACGTGGAAGCGTTGCGTGGCAGGGCGGCCGTGCAGGACCTCGTGCACCGCCGAGGGGTAGCCGTGGAACGCGAAGACGACCGGAAGGCCGTCACCGAAGCACTCGGTGAAGGCATCGTCGGACATCCCGTGCGGGTGCCGGTGCGACGGGCAGAGGGTCAGCAGGTCGACCACGTTGACCACGCGTACCCGCAGCTCCGGTGCGACCTCGGCGAGCAGCCGGGTGGCGGCGAGGGTTTCGACGGTCGGGGTGGTGCCGGCACACGCCAGTACGACGTCGGCAGGCCCGGACGTGCCCGCCCACGGCCACGCCGCCACGCCCGCCCGGCAGTGCGTGTGGGCCTCCTCGGGTGAGAGCCATTGCGGCCCGCTTTGCTTCCCGGCCACGACGACGTTGATCAGGTCGGTCGAGGACAGGCAGCGGTGCATTGTCTCCAGCAGCGTGTTCGCGTCCGGCGGGAGGTAGATCCGGGCAGTGGTGGCCTTCTTGGTCAGCATCTGGTTGATGAACCCGGGACCCTGGTGGCTGTAGCCGTTGTGCTCCTGCCGCCAGCCGTCGCTGGTGAGCAGGTAGTTCAGGCTCGCCACCGGTGCACGCCAGCCGACCTCGCCGGACATCTTGAGGAATTTGGCGTACTGGTTCACCATGCTGTCCACAATGGACACGAAGGCCTCGTAACAGGGAAACAGGCCGTGCCGTCCGGTGAGCAGGTAGCCCTGGAGCCAGCCCTGGCACAGGTGCTCCGACAGCACCTCCAGCACCCGGCCGGTCGAGCCGAGATGCTCGGTGTGGCCGGGGACATCCGGTTCGAACTGCCGTCGCGTGACGTCCAGCAGCGCACCGAGCTTGTTCGATTCCAGTTCGTCGGGGCAGACGACCCGGAATGTCCGTGGCGCGCGCCGGACCAGTTCGGCCAGCCAGTCACCGAGGACTTCGGTCGCGCTCGCGTCCTCGGCGCCGGGCCGCTCGACCGCGCGGGCGAACTTTTCGACGTCGGGAAGTGGGAGATCGCGGCGCAGCTCGCCGCCATTGGCCTGCGGGACCCGCCCCAGCCGCAGTTCCGGCTCGGGTGCGACGGTGAGCAGGTCCTCGGCCGGGACGCCGTCGGCACCGAAGAGTTCCTCGGGCCGGTAGGAACGTAGCCAGCGTTCGAGTGCCGCGAGTTCGTCCGGATCGCCGGCGGCGCCGGGGAACGGGACCTGGTGGGCGTGGAAGGTGCCTGCCAGCGGTGTTCCGTCGGGTGTGGTCGCCGGGAGCCCGAGGCCCTTGGTGCTGCGCAGGATGATCATCGGCGGCCGCTCGCCGGACCGCGCGTGCGCGGAGGCCAGCGCCTCGGCGAGCGGCGTGTCCGGGTCCTCGGTATCGCGCACGTCGACCAGGAGCGGTTCCCAGCCGCAGCCGGTGAAGTAGGCGACGAGCTCGTCGTCACTCATGCCTTCGTAGATCGTCGGGGAGGAGATCTTGTACCCGTTCAGGTGCAGGATCGGCAGGACCCGGCCGTCCTCGGGTCCGGTGAACTTCGGGCTGTGCCAGGCGGCCGCGGTCGGCCCGGTCTCCGCTTCCCCGTCGCCGACGACGCACGCGACCAGCAGGCCGGGGTCGTCCAGCGTGGCACCGAACGCGGTCGCCAGCGCATAGCCGAGTTCGCCGCCTTCGTGGATCACACCCGGCACTTCCGGCGAGAGGTGGCTGGGGAAGCCACCCGGCCACGAGAACCGTTTGACCAGCTCGGCAAGGCCGTGGCCGTCGAGTGCGAGCGCCGTGTCGTACTCGGCGTGGGTGCCTTCCAGCCAGAGATTGGCGTGAATCGCGGGCGCGCCGTGGCCGGGGCCGGTGACCAGGAGAGTGCGCTGCCCGGTCTCGGCGACCAGACGGTTCAGCCCGGCGTAGACGAGTGTCAATCCCGGACAAGTACCCCAGTGGCCGAGCGGCCGCGGCTTGAGGTGCGCGGGGCGCAAGGGCTCGGTGAGCAGGAAGTTGTCTTTGAGGTGAATCATCGCCGCGGCGAGGTAGTCACACGCCCGCCGGTACCGGTGCAGGGTTCCGGGCTCGATCCGCGCTGCCAAGGCTCGCTCCTTCCGAGTCGCATTCCCGGCGGGTACCCGGGTGCGGCCGTGACTACACCAGCGCCTGTCGTGGCCAGGCGCACGTCAACGGAACAACCGTCAGCTGCGCGACCTGATCATCGGCCGCACCCGGGTTTTCGTCTTCATTCGAACGGGTAGTCATCGCGTATGGACACAGCCCCCAGGTCTTCCGAGGAGAAGAACATCTTCGTGATCGGCCTCGATGAGGGCAACGACGAGGTGCTGCGGCGCATCCCCGGTGCGGACCAGTATCGCTTCCACCCGTTGCTCTCGGTCGAGGAGCTCCAGCAAGGAGAGATCCACATCGTCGAGCTGATGGAGAAGGCGCAGTCGCATTTGGACGCCTTCGAAGGCACGATCGACGCGATCGTCAGCTATTGGGATTTCCCCTCTTCGACGATGGTGGCGATGCTGTGCGAGAAGTACGGCCTGCCCGGTGTGTCGCTCGAAGCGGTGCTGAAGTGCGAACACAAGTTCTGGAGCCGCCTCGAACAGGCGAAGGTGATCGACGAGCTGCCGGAGTTCGCCATCGTCGATCTTGACAACGACGATCCCTCGCCGCCCGCCAATGTCGACTACCCCATGTGGCTCAAGCCGGTGAAATCCTTCTCGTCGGAGCTGGCTTTCCACGTCGCCGACGAAGGCGAGTTCGAAAAGGCAGTCGCCGAGATCCGGGCGGGGGTCGGCCGGATCGGCGAGCCCTTCGACTACATCCTCGGCAAGGTCCGGCTCCCCGCCGAGGTGGCCGACGCCGGTGGGGCGGCGTGCCTCGCGGAGGGTGCGCTGAGCGGTGTGCAGGCGGCGACCGAAGGATATGTCCACAAGGGACAGGTCACCGTGTACGGCGTGCTGGATTCGCTCAACTATCCCGACACGCCGTGCTTCCAGAGACACCAATATCCGTCCCAGTTGCCCGAAGACGCGGTCCAGCGGATGAAGGAGATCTCGGTTCGCGTGATGGAGCAGATCGGCTTCGACAACGCGACCTTCAGTATCGAGTTCTTCTGCCATCCCGAATCCGGGCAGGCCTGTCTGCTGGAGATCAACCCGAGGCATTCGCAGTCGCACGCGGAGCTGTTCGAGTACGTCGACGGCGTACCGAATCACGACCTCATGGTGCGGCTGGGCCTTGGCAAGGAGCCCGGCGAGCGCAGGCAGCAGGGCGGCTACCGGATCGCGGGCAAGTGGTATCACCGCCGCTTCCGCGACGGACTGGTCACCCGCGTGCCGACCAGTGCGGAGATCGCCGACCTGGAGGCGAAGATCCCTGGCGTGAAGATCGAAGTGGTGCCGGAGGAGGGAACGCGGCTCTCGGACCTGCCCGCGCAGGACAGCTACAGCTACGAATTGGCGCACCTCTACGTCGCGGCGCAGACCGAGCGGGAGATGGAAAGCAAGTATCGCCGGTGCACCGAAGCACTGCGGTTCGAATTCGAGGAGGGATAGTCATGCGGACGGTGGCTTCGCTGCCGTACGAGATCACCGAGGACGACGACATCCGGATCCCGATGTCCGACGGCATCATGCTGTCGGCCAGGATCTGGCGGCCGGTCGCCTCGGCGGGCGAGCCGGTCCCGGCGATCCTGGAGTACATCCCGTACCGGCACCGCGACCTGACCTCTGTGCGGGACTCGGTCCACCACCCGTATCTCGCGGGGCACGGCTATGCCTGTGTCCGCGTGGACATTCGCGGCTCGGGGGAGTCGGAGGGCGTGCTCGCCGACGAATATCTGGAGCGAGAGCAGCAGGATGCCGAAGAGGTTCTCGAATGGATCGCCGCGCAGCCGTGGTGCACCGGCCGGACCGGCATGATGGGCATCTCCTGGGGTGGCTTCGCCGCACTGCAGACCGCGGCGCGTAAACCGCCGGGCCTGGCCGCGATCGCGATCTCGTCGTTCACCGACGACCGATACGCCGACGACATGCACTACATGGGCGGGTGCCTGCTTTCGGACAACGTCGCCGAAGCGTCCACGATGTTCGCCTACAGCACGCTGCCTCCCGACCCGGCACTGGCGGGGGAGCGGTGGCGGGACCTCTGGCTCGAACGGCTGGAGAACTGCACCCTCTGGATCGGCGAATGGCTGGGTCACCAGCGCCGCGACGACTACTGGCGGCACGCGTCGGTCTGCGAGAACTACAGCGACGTCCAGGTGCCCGTACTGGCCTCCAGCGGCTGGGCGGACGGCTACTCGAACGCGGTCTCCCGTCTGCTGGCCAACCTCGACGTCCCGCGCCGCGGGCTGATCGGCCCGTGGTCGCACAAGTACCCGCATCTCGGGCAGCCCGGTCCGGCCATCGGCTACCTGCAGGAACTGGTCCGCTGGTGGGATCACTGGCTGAAGGACGTCGAGAACGGCGTCATGGACGGGCCGATGCTGCAGACCTGGATGCAGGACAGCGTGCCACCCTCGACGTCCTATGAGGACCGGCCCGGCCGCTGGGTCGGCGAGCCGTACTGGCCTTCGCCGCACGTCCATCCGTCGGAGCATCGCCTTGCCCGGCATCGGATCGCACGCCCCGGCGAAGAAGTCCCGTCCGAGCGGCTGTCGGTGGAGTCGCCGCTCTCGGTCGGTCAGTTCGCCGGGAAGTGGGCCTCCTACAGCGCCCCACCCGATCTGCCCTACGACCAGCGCGAAGAGGACGGTGGATCGCTCGTCTTCGACACCGACGAACTCACCGAGCCGTGCGAGATCCTCGGCTCACCCGTGGTGGACCTGGAGGTCTCCGCGGACAAGCCGGTGGCGCAGGTCGCCGTCCGGCTGTCCGACGTCGCGCCGGACGGCCGGGCCACCCGCGTGACCTACGGGCTGCTGAACCTGACCCACCGGGACGGGCATGACGATCCGAAGCCGCTCGAACCGGGAAAGCCTTACCGGGTGCGGATCGAACTCAACGCCGTCGCGCAGGCTTTCCCCGCCGGCCATCGGATCCGGCTTTCCCTCTCGTCGTCGTACTGGCCGCTGGCCTGGCCGCCGCCGGAGCCCGCGATGGTGACCGTCCATACTGGACAGAGCACGCTCACGCTTCCGGTGCGCCCGATGGCGGAACCGGACGAAGTGCCGGCCCGGCCGTTCGGCGAACCCGAAGGAACGGAACCGTTGCCCACGACCCAGATCGAGCCAGGAGAGCAACGATGGACCGTGTCCCGTGATCTGATCGACTACGGGTCCGCACTCGAGGTCGTGAAGAACGAGGGCAAGGTCCGCTTCGACGCCATCGGCCTCGACGTCACGAGGAACGTGTTCGAGCGGTACTCGTCGGTGGCCGACGACTTCTGTTCCCCGGTGGCGGAAACCTCATGGTCGATGACCTTCGCCCGTGACGGGTGGGAGGCCAGGACCGAGACCCGGACGCGGGTGTCCTGCACGCCGGCCGAATTCGTGATCGATGCTCAATTGGACGGCTACGAGGGGGAACGCCGATGCTTCTCCCGTAACTGGCATCGGACGGTGCCCCGTGATCAGGTCTAGGAGCAGTTGCGCGACGCGCCCCGGCGACACCCGTCGCGCGGCCGGACGTGGTCTTCTCGCCGCGGGCGCGGGAATGCTGAGCGGACACCTGCTCAGTGCACTCGTGCGCCGCCCGCGTCCACCCGCCCGTGGCGTGCCTGCGCGGGCGTCGTTGCCGGAGCGGCCGACTTCGTCGTCATTCCCGTCGAAACACGCGGCTACCGCGTCCGCGTTCGCCACCGCGATCGCCCTGCGCGCTCCACGGGCGGGTGCCGCGGTGGCGCCGCTGGCCATCACCGGCTGCTACAGCCGGATGAGGACGGATGTCCATTGGCCCACCGATGTCTACGGCGGGGTCGCGCTGGGCGTCACCGTGGCGTACCTCCTGCGCCGCCGTACCTGAAACGACCGGATTCTCGGCGTGCTGCCGGATCATCCGGATTCGTCGGTGGCGTGATGCGGTGCGCCGACGGGTTTCGATTCCGGGGATCCGCGTTGGCGCAGGTACACGCTGAATACGGCCATCGAGCCGATGGCGAGGAATTCCGACTGCCAGTTCTGCAGGGTGCGGTTCCAGAAGTCAGACGACGTCAGATAGCCGAACCACGACACCGGATCGCCGAAGTCGGCGAGCTGGTCGGCGTTGTAAGTGCTCAGCCCGGCCACGGATTGGGCAAGCCAGGACAACAGGAACAGCCCCAGCATCACTAGTCCGAGTGACATCGAGAAGATCCCGGTGCGCCAGCCGCCGGTTCGCGCCCAGCGGGGGGAGTCGCTGGTCGAGTAGCGCCCGACCTGCTGATCCTCGTCGCTTTCCAAGCCCACCCTGCCTGCCGGTTTGGATTCGGGGGAACCACGCTGCAACAACCAGACGGTGGCGAAGACGTAGAGGAAGAACTGCAGGTATTCCGATTGCCAGTTCTCGGCGACATCGACGGCGAAGTCCGCGGAGGCCAGATAGTCGAACAGGCCGACGGGTTCGGTGGCGTGGCTCAGCCGCCGGTCGTTGAAGTCGGCAAGGCCGGCGAGTGCCTGCCCGGCGAGACTGAGCAGGAAGAGCAGCCCGAATCCCAGCGAAAGCGCGTTGTCGCGGAGAAAGCGTTTCACCGTCGCCCCTTTCACCGGTGCAGCAGTCCAAGCACAATGCAGTAGGCGAGGCCCGCCACGACAAAGGCCAGGTACATCGTGAACACGACGCGCGCCTTCACGGTCCACCTACCGCGCAGTCGTAAACCTGTTCGTTGCGGGGGCGGCAGCCGGTGCCGGTGATCAGCCATCCGGTGGAGAACTCGTGCAGGAAGAGCGTGTCCGAGGAGGTCTTCACCTGGGCTTCTTCACCCCATACCGAGATCGTTCCGGGAGTGCCGCGGGGGACGGCCGCCTCGGCCAAGGCGTGTTCGCAGCCTTCCCGGTTCCACGCTTCGCGGATCCGCGGCGCGAGCAACGTGCACGCCGAGCCGTAATCCGCCGAGGCCAGAGCGCCGAGGAACCGCGCTGTGGCATCCTCGACCGGGGCCCGCGTACTCGAGCCGGCGCATCCGGCGAGCACCAGGCACGCACCGACTGCCAGTACCTTGACGATCACGGACGTCGAGTACCCAGTACCGACGCTGGCTACACCTCTCTCGCAGCAGGTTCGGCATCGCCCGAAAGGGACTGATCACCGCGAACGGCCCGGACGAGGTGATCGTTGGCAAGGCTCAGTGCGAACGGTCCGTTCGCGCCTCTCGGTTCAGTCGCCGGGGTGGTCCGGCAGCCATGTTCCTTCCGACCACGGCGATGGGGCGCTACGGCAGGCCGGAGGCCTCATGATCGCCAGGGCATGATGAGGTTGGCAAAGGCCCACTGGCGAGTTCAACGATGGAAGCAGTATCGAACTGCGCACGGTCGAGTCGACCTACCGCGCCGTGCGCGAAGAGGGGCAGCGTTCGCTCGTAGCCTGGGTCGCCGGGACGGCCGATTCGATGGTCGTACTGTTCGAGCACGGGCCCGTATCCGGTACCGGTCATAGCGCTCGGAGGCCGGACCTTCCGCCAGGAACCGTCCTCGTAGGAGGCGGGCCGCGAACCAAGGACCGCGTCGTCACTGTGCTGAATGTCGCCACTATGCCGAATGGAGTGGCTCAGACTCCGGCGACCGACTGGATTCACTGCCGGTTCGCCGCAACGCTTCCATACGTCTGCCTGCTCTTGCCGTCAGCCGTGGAGGCGACACCGACCTGCACCCCGTCCTGCATCTGGGGTCCACCGGAGTCGCCCTTCCACGCGTTGCCGTTGACGCCGGTGGAACAGAGCGCCCGCCCGCCGCTGTTGTCCTTGCATACCGGTGTTCTTCACGTTCGCGGTCTTGAGCCGCTCGGACGCCGCGCCGCTCTGGCTGGTCCGTCCCCAGCCGTAGATCTGATTGGTCGAGTTCAGTGCGGGATCCTCGGTAGCGAGCGTGACGAAGTCTGGTTCGGCTTTGTCAATTTCAGCAGCGCGAGGTCCGCGCCGGGGCCGGAGCCGACGACACGGTGCCGCCGCCGATGATGAGGGGCTGTGCCTCGCTCGCGGTGGCGGCCGATCCGGCCGTGGTCACGATGCTCACGGCCACGACAGCGGCGAATAGGCGACTACACACGAGAATATCTCCGTTGCCGGATAAGGGAATATTGCTGTGCGACGAGGGAAATGAAGCAGAGCGCGCCACCGCTGGACCCCGTCATGCGGCCCAGATCATGCGGGAAGCGGCGCGCTCCGGTGGCACAGTGACGCCATTGGCGACGGTGATCACGACACGCGACCTTCGCGGTTATTATTGAGAGTTAAGAAAAACATGGCGTGATGGGTGCGTTGCCTCGATGCCGGACCGCATCCGGTGACCGTGTGGATTCCGACGCGTCAGATGATCCGAAATCCACACAGTCCCTGTTATTGAGGGGGTAAGGCAATCGTGGCGTGGTGCCTGGGCTCGCTGTGACTGACTTTGTTCGCGGGGTTGGCGGCCAGGGCGAAGGCGTGACTCGCGTGCTCAAGGACGTAACTCGCGTGCTTGAAGGCGTAACTCGCGTGCTTGAAGGCGTAACTCGCGTGCTTGAAGGCGTGACTCGCGTGCTTAAAGACGGATCTCACGGCTTTGAGCACGCGAGTTCCGTCTCTGAGCACGCGAGTGCGGTGTCGGGCCCCTGAAAAGTCCGCTCGCGCCGCCGAACCCGCCGCGCCACGTTTGCCTTGCCCCTCAATGCCTCCGGTGCCGTAACCAAAGGCCACTCACGACTTCGTGGGGCCGCCCGCTTGCTTGAGCAAGGTCCTCCACTGTGGACTGCGTCCGCTCGCGGCACGCCTCGTGGCCAGATCACGCCACCGGCGACGAGTGGTCATCATTCGCGCCCGGCGCTGGTCACACTGTCCTTCCCGACCCCGGCAAGGGGAGGAAGCCCGCAACGGAGCGGGCCGGTCGCCCAGGAGTTGACATGCGCGTAATACCTCGAATGATCACCGTGGCCGTCGTGCTGGCGGCGGGGGTCGTGGTCACCTACCCGGCGGGGACGTCCTTCGCCACGCAGATGCGGTCGCCTGACCGGGTACGGCCGTCGGGAGACCCGATCGCCGGTCAGTACATTGTGGTCCTGCGAGACCGGGACGTCTCCGACGGCGATATCGTCCGTGACCACGGTGGCAGTGTCCGGCACAGCTACGGATCCGCCCTGCACGGGTATGCCGCGGAGATGACTGCCGCACAGGCCGCCGCGGTCGCCGCGGACTCGCGCGTCGCGTATGTGGAGCAGGACGCGTGGCGCCACGGCTCGAGTTCGCAGCCCAACCCGCCGTCGTGGGGACTGGACCGCATCGACCAGCGTGCGCTGCCGCTGGACAAGAGCTACGCCTATGGCACCACCGCCGGAAACGTGACGGTGTACCTGATGGACAGTGGCTTGCGCACCGCGCATACGCAGTTCCAAGGCCGGGCCGCCATCGGCGTGGACGAGGTCGGCGACGGACGCGCCGGACAGGACTGCCTCGGCCACGGCACCCACGTCGCGGGAACGGTAGGCGGCAAGGACTACGGGGTGGCGAAGGGGGTCAAACTCGTCGCGGTGCGGGTCACCGACTGCCACGACAGGGCCTCGAAGTCCGACATCATCGCGGGCGCGGACTGGATCACCGCGCACGCGGTGAAACCGGCCGTGGTCAACATGAGCATCAACGGCTCGGTGAGCGGCAGCGAGGACACCGCGATCAAGAAGTCCATCGCCTCCGGTGTAACCTGGGTCGTTTCGTCGGGAAACGGCCACACCAACGCGTGCGGCAACTCTCCTGGCGATATCGCCGCGGCGATCGTGGTCAACAACTCCGATTCCGCCGACCGGCGGCGTTCGGACTCGAACTACGGTCCCTGCACCGACCTGTTCGCCCCTGGCACCGGCATCACCTCCGCATGGGCGACCAGCGACACGGCCACCAAGACCATCACCGGAACCTCGATGGCGGCACCCCATGTGACCGGAGCCGTGGCACTGTGGCTGGCCGCGCATCCCGACGCCTCCCCGGCCGACGTGCAGAACGCGATCATCGCCAACGCCACCACCGGGAAGATCGGCAACCCCGGCGGTGACACCCCCAATCGGCTGCTGTTCACCGGCACCGGGCGGGACTGAATCCCGCGCCGGTAAGGCACATTCCCGACCCTCAGAAGGAGATTCGTGATGCGAGCAAGGCGTGTCGCAACACTGTTCGCGGCGCCGGTACTGGCGTTGCTGGCGTTGACAGCGGTATCGGCGGGCCAGCCGGTGCGCAGCGCACAGGTCGTTCCCGCCGCGGCCTCGATCCCACAGTTCGACCATGTGGTGATCGTGATGTTCGAAAACAAGAACTACACCGACATCAAGGGCAGCTCGAAAGCGTCCTACCTCAATTCGCTGGCCTCTCAAGGGACACTTTTGGGCAAGTCGTACGGAGTCACTCATCCCAGCCAACCGAACTACGTCGGCTTGTTTTCCGGAACGACTGCGGGGGTGCACAAGGACGACTGCCTCAGCGGCCAGATCGACCGGGACAACATCGGAAACCAGCTCGTCAAGGCGGGTAAGACCTTCAAAGGCTATTCCGAAGGTCTTCCCAAGGCGGGCTCGACCACCTGCAAGAGTGGCCGGTACGCGCGCAAGCACGCGCCATGGGCCTTCTTCAAGTCGACGTCCGGCGCTGCCACCAACGTGCCGTACTCCGCTTTCCCCAGCGATTACAGCACGTTGCCGACGGTGTCGTTCGTGATCCCGGATATGTGCAACGACATGCACGATTGTTCGGTCAGCACGGGTGATTCCTGGCTGAAGAAGAACCTCGACGGCTATGCCCAGTGGGCCAAGACGCACAACAGCCTGCTCATCGCCACTTTCGACGAGGACAACTTCACGTCGGTCAACCAGATCTACACCGCGATGGTCGGCGCCCACGTAAAGGCGGGTTACAAATCCGAAACCCAGGCCAACCATTACACCGTGCTGCGCACCCTGGAGGACATGTATGGCTTGCCGCCTTTGGCCGGCGCCGCGAACAAACAGCCTATCACCGATATCTGGACGGCTTGACAAGAAGCAGGCCGATGACCATGCCGGTGGTGATCGGGTTGCCTTCGGGTGGCCCGTCGAGATCCGGCTTCGCCTGGCTCGTCGGCCGCCGCGAGGGTTCCGGAACTGAGAACGGTCCCGACAGCGCGGTGACCGGAGGGGATCTCGACCCTTTGTGTCTCTGGATCGGGCCGTCCGGCACGGATGTCCCGGCTGAGATCGAGAACGTCAGCGATACCCAGGATTGACCGAGTGGCCCGGCCGGACATCCGGCGAACTCACTGTCCGGCCGGGCCGCTTCGCATGTCAGGAGGCAGACCCAGCCATGTACTTGTCCACCGTCGACCGGTCCTCCGGCAAACGCACCCGCACCGGTCCGCGCGGCACGATCAGATCCGTCGGTGGCACCGTCGTGGTTCTCGGCACGGTCAGCCTGCTCACCGACATCTCCTCGGAGATGGTCACGGCCGTGTTGCCGCTGTACTTCGTCCTCGCACTGCACGTAAGCCCGGTGGTATTCGGCCTCATGGACGGCCTGTACACCGGCGCGACCGCGTTGCTGCGGCTGGTGGGCGGCTATGTCGCCGATCGCTTCCGCAGGCGCAAGGCCGTCGCCGGGATCGGTTATGGCATCTCGGCGCTGGCGAAACTGGCGCTGGCAGCGGTCACCGGTGTTCCCGCACTCGGCGCGGTCCTTGTCGCCGACCGCGCGGGGAAGGGCCTGCGGACGGCACCACGCGACGCGCTGATCAGCCTGTCGGTCCCCGAGTCCATGCTCGGCCGGGCGTTCGGGGTGCACCGGGCCATGGACAGTGCCGGCGCGTTCGCCGGTCCGCTGGTCGCCCTCGGCGTACTGGCCGCGGTCGGTACCGGTGCTTCGAGTGGCTTCACCGCGTTGTTCTTCGTCAGCTTCTGCATCGCGGCCTCCGCCGTACTGGTCTTGATGCTGTTCGCCCGCGACCGCACCGACGCGCGCACGGCCGCCACCAGTGTGACGCTGCGCGGTGCGATGGGTTTGATGCGTGGTGCCGAGGCACGCAAACTGCTCGGCGCGGCGGCGGCACTGGGGCTCAGCACCGTCGGAGACGGGTTCGTCTACCTGATCCTGGTGCGACAGCACGACGTGGCGGCAGGCTGGTTCCCGCTGTTCGCGGTGGTCCCCAACGTGGTCTACCTGGTGCTGGCAGGCCCGTTCGGCGCGCTGGCCGACCGCGTCGGCCGCCGGGTCATGCTGCGCTACGGGTACGCCGCGCTGGCCGCGGTCTACCTTCTGCTCACCCTCGACCTGCCGGGGATTCCGGCGATCGGTGCGATCTTGGTGCTGTACGGCGTGTTCTACGCGGCCACGGACGGGGTGCTGATGGCGCTCGCCGGACCCTGCTTCCCCGCCGAACTCCGCACCACGGGGCTCGCCTGTGTGCAGACCGTCCAGGCGCTGGCCTATTTCGCCTCGTCAGTCGCGTTCGGACTCGCCTGGGCAGGCTGGGGTGCCGCTGCCCCCACCGGCGTCGCACTCGCCGTCGCGTTGCTGGCGTGCGGGCTCACCTGGGTGCTGCTCCCGAAGCACGCCAAGCCAGGAGAGACACGATGAGGCGCCGTACCCGGGTCGGCGTCGCCGTCGCGGGCTGCACCGTTCTGGCCGTGCTCGCCGCGCTGGCCATCGCCGTGGCCCAGCCCGCGGGCCCTGCAACGGCGGCGCTGGGCACCGTGTCGCTGACCCCGGCTCCAGGCCTGGTGGCCCGGAGCACCGCCGCCGACAGCCACGGGCATCTGATCTCGGCGCCGGCCGATCCGCGCCGCGGGCCACGGACGGTGTCGCCGGTCCAATGCGAACGGCTGTTCGCGGCGAACGGGACCGGCGCCTGCCTGCGGCAGGACGGAGACCTGACCACCTATCAGCTCGCGGTGCTGGACGAACACCTGGCGGTACGCCGGGAGATTCCTCTCGTCGGCGTGCCGAATCGGGTCCGGGTCTCGCCGAGCGGACGGCTGGTGACATGGGCGGTGTTCGTCACCGGTGATTCCTACAACGGCGGAAGGTTCTCCACCAGGGTCGGGATTCTCGATACCCGCACCCAGGATCTGGTGCCGACCCTGGAGGACTGGACGGTCACCGTCGCCGGTCGGCCCTACACCGCCACTGACCTCAACTTCTGGGGTGTCACCTTCGCCGTCGACGACCGGCACTTCTACGCCACCATGTCCACCGGCGGCCACCGCTACCTGATGCTCGGCGATCTGGAGGCACGGCGCCTGGAAACGGTCCGCGACGGCGTGGAGTGCCCGTCCTTGTCACCGGACGGGACCAGGATCGCGTTCAAGGCGGCGCGCGACGGTGAGCCTTCCCATGGCTGGCGGCTGTCCGTGCTGGAGCTGGCCACCGGCCGGGTGACGCCACTGGCCGAGACCCGCGGTGTCGACGACCAGGCCGCGTGGATCGACGAGCATACGGTCGCCTACGGCCTGCCTCGCGACCACGACGGCTCCGACGTGTGGACGGTTCCGGCGGACGGCACCGGCACCCCGGCCGTGCTGATCCCGGACGCGGACTCGCCCGCCGCACTCGACGTCGGACGCCCGCCGTCCGACGGCTGACGTCGACGTGCCGCCGTCATATCCATCCTTCCCTGGCGGCGTGCAGAGCCAGCTGAAACCGGGTCAGCGCCCCGGCCCGCGTGGTGAGCTGCTCCAGGTGACGAGAGAGGGTCCGGCGGCTGATCCCCAGCAACTCGGCGATCGTGTCGTCGCTGACACCGGTGGACAGCAGCTCGAGAACGCGCCGGTTCACCGGGCTCAGCGCCGGGGGGACCGCCTTGTCCAAATGCATCGGCAACGCCGCGCGCCAGGACGCCTCGAATAATCCGGTCAGCGCCGAAAGCAGGCTTGAGGGCCGCACGAGCAGCAGCGAGTCGTTGACCTCGGCCTCCACGGAGGACATCGACACGAGGGCAAGGCGGCGGTCGTACACCGTGAGTTTCACCGGCACGGACGGCAACACCCGAGCCTGTTCGCCGGCGGCGATACACGGCCGGATGTTGCCGGCGTAGTAGGAGCTGTTCTGCACCGCGGACCGGGAATAGACGACGCGGTAGTCCACGCCGCGTTCCAGGTTGGCCACTTCGACCGGGTTGGGGACGGCGTGCGTGTGATACGGCGGCGAGTCGAAACGCAGCACCTGCGACTCCGCCGACTCCTCGATATGCCAGACCCGGTCGATGATCGACGCCCCGGTGACCACCTCGAGCAACTCGCCGGTGGGTTGCTGGCTCACCGAGCGCCGATACGCGCGATACGCGTTGAGCGCGGCCACGTGGGACCGCTGCAGCTCGGCCGACCTGGCCGCCGCCAGCTGTTGCAGGGCGATGTTCGGTTCCACCGGCGCCAGCTCGCGGCCGTCACGGCCCGAGTACGCGAGCAAACCTTGCCTCACGAGGTGCTCGACCTCGACCCGCACATCCTCGGCCGAGTGACCCAGCAGACCGGCGACGTCGTCGAGGTCCGAAGGCCCGGTGTCCAGTACGGCCGAGTACACCTCGATCTCCCGCGAGGCAAGGCCCAACCGCCGCAAGTCGTCCGGCAGGCTGTCGATACTCACCGGCTGTGCTCCTCTGGGAAATGAACTACAACTGTGCCGGGGCGCCAACGCGGAGGATCGATCCACCCTTTGTCCAAAATGGACGAAGGGTGGATCGATCAGTCAGTCCGGTGAACACCGAAACCGGCGATCAGGCGCCGGTCTGCTGCCTGATCCAGCTCAGGTGCTGGGCGATGCCGGTGTAGAGGGTGCTGGTGGCGCATTCGCCGTTGTTGTCGCCGGGGCCGTGCGTTTCCCCGACCAGGGTCCAGCGTCCGGTGGTGCCGACGACCGCGGGGCCGCCGGAGTCGCCGTGACAGGCGGAATGCCCGCGATCACCGGAGATGCAGACGTCACCGGAGCCACCGCCCCCGGCGTAGCAGGAGCTGCTGGGAAGCACCCGGAGATCGATCTGGCGCAGCGTGGTCGGGGTGCTGCAGCTCGGCCAGCTGGTGCAGCCCCAGCCGAGGAGCCGAGCGGTCGTGTTCGACGCCGGATTGCTCGTGGCCATCGCGACCGGAGCGGCGCGGACGGCCGTGGACAGGTGCATGAGGGTGAGGTCTGTGCCGGGTTTGGTGACACGGCGGTCGATCCTGCCGACCTCACCGCCCGAGTTCTTGTTCGTCGAACCGATCCGGCCCTGCGACGCGCTGCCGCAGTGGTTGGCCGTCACGATCCACTGGGGTGCCACGAGGCTGCCGCCGCAGCCGTTGCTGAGCGAGACCATGAAGCTGTAGGTCTCCGTGGCGGTGGTCCCCCCGATGATCGAGGGCTGGACCCCCGAGTCTGTTTGGGCGTTCGCGATTCCGGGGGTGGCTACCGCGAGTGCCGCGGCCAAGATCCCGAGAGCGACTGAAGCCAGTTTTCGCATGGTTGCTCACAATCCGGCGGCCGAGCCGCCTGGTGGTCGTGGATGAGTGAGGGGGATGCGGGAATCCGGCAGAGGAGCTCGATGCCGGAAAACAAAGATGTCCGACAACGGGAGAAACGGAATACCGTCCTAGGTAGGGAGACGAAAGTCGCGGATCGTTCCGGTCAAGGACCGGTACGCGGAACGTCCGTCTGGCTCCCCCTTTCCGGCCGCCGCAAGTCGGTCACCGCCGAAAGTCCGGAACGTTCACGGCCCGGCCGGGATCGTGGTTGCCCGGAAAACAGGCCAGTGGAATGATTTCTCCGAATTGCCCGGAATGTTCCTCGTGGCAGCCTGATCTCGGCGGTGATTGATACAGGGTATGTCTCGTCCGCGTGGATTCGGCCATCGCGGGAAAGTTCCCACCCGGGGATTATGCGGAAATCCGGGTGCACTGTAATTGCGTATACGGGGACGAACGAGCCTGCTTACGGTGCGGCGGACGGCTGAGGGCCGTGCAGCAATACCGGCAGCGCGCGATGCCCGTTGGAAATGAATGAGTCGAGGTGCCGCAGTGCGTCCGGTGAGGTCGCGAGTGTCATGTCCGGAAACCGCTCGAACAGGGCGGGCAACGCGATCGCCGCCTCCAGCCGCGCCAGTGGCGCGCCGAGGCAGTGGTGCGTCCCGTAGCCGAAGGCGACATGCGACTTGTCGGCGCGGGTGGCATCGAACGCGTTGGCGTCCGGCCCGTGCAAGGCCGGATCCCGGCCGGCGGCGGCGTAGCCGGCCATGATCGCCTCGCCCTGCCGGATGACCACGTCGGCGACAGGGATGTCCTCGACGGCGTACCGCAGCGGAAGATGCGCCACAGGTGCCTCCCAGCGCAGGGTCTCCTCGATCGCGTCCTGCCAGGAGATCCGCCCGGCGCGGATCAGCGCGAGTTGGCCGGGATGGGTCAGCAGTGCGGTAATGGCCTGGTCGAGCAGATTCACGGTGGTTTCATGGCCTGCCGAGATGAACAGGATCAGGGTGTCGATCAGTTCGGTTTCGTCAAGGCGGGCGCCGTCGTCCTGGGTGTGCGCGGCGATGAGCGCGGTGGTGAGGTCGTCGCCGGGGGACAACCGCTTGGCGGCGACGAGTTCGGTGAAGATCGAGTGGATATGCTGATACGCGGCCAGCATTTCCTCTTGGCTCGCCGAGGTCTGGAAGAAGACTTCGACAGCGTGGCGTAGCCCGGCGCGGGCCGGGTCCGGCACGCCGAACAGCTGGCAGATCACTTCGATGGGCACCGGATAGGCGAAACTCTCCCGCAGGTCAACGGGTTTGCCCGGCGGCATGGCCGCGATCTTCGCCAGCAGGCCGGTGACGATCCGGGTGATCCAGGGTTGGAGCGTGGCGATCCGGCGCGCGGTGAACGCCTGCGTCACGAGCGAGCGCAGCCGTTTGTGGTCGGTGCCGTACGCGGTGAACATGTTCCGCACCGAGACCCACACCAGCAACGGCCAGTCCGTGCTGACCTCGGCCAGCGCCGGCCAGTGCTGTCGAGCATCCTTGGATACGCGGGGGTCGCTGAGCAGACCGCGCAGCATTTCGTAGCTCGTCACCGACCAGGCCACCACGCCGCCCGGTAGTTCCACCTTGGTGATCGGGCCACGTTCACGCAGCCGCTCGTTTTCGGCATGGATTTCGTGGCCGTTCGGGTCCAGCACCAGGGGACATGTCACCGGAGATCACCCTTTCCGAGGCGGATCGGACCCCGTCCAGCGTGCCAGCAACGCCGTCGTCCGGCTATTGGCCATTCGGTGACAAGACAAGCCCGAGACCAGCTGAAAGCGCGCAGCCTTGCTGAACGCCTGATCAGGCGGGATCGTTCACGGCCGGGTCGTCAGTCAGCCGCCTGGATCGCTCCCAGGCGCCGTCGGCCTTCGCGGGTTCGCCCATCACCTGGTAGGAGTCGCCCAGCTCGCGAAAGAGTTCGGGCACCAGGCCCGTGCTGGCAGGCCGGTCCCGGCGCACGGTCGCCACGAGCACCGCCAGCGCGCGCTCGAACTCGGAGCTGGGGAAGACGAACCGGACCAGCGCGCCGACCGCCATCGAGCCGATCGGCTCGGGGCGGCGGTCCCTCGACAACCGCAGAGCTTCGTCGAGCAGGGACTGGGCACGCACGTCACCCTGGCGGGTGTAGCCGCAGGCGAGGTAGACGAGTGTCATGGCCTGGGTCGCCCGGTGGCCGAGCGTGCGGAACAACGCCAGTGCCTGTTCGAACGCGGCGACCGCGTCGCCGGTCTTGTCCTGGGTGCTGAGCACCGAACCTTCGAGCAGCCAGGCGAACGCCTCGCTCGGCAGGTCCCCGAGCCGCCGGGCCAGTTCCCTTGCCCGGCGCAGGCACGGCGCGACCTCATCGAGCCGTCCGGTGTCGCGGTGGATGAGCGCCATCAAGATCAACGCGCTCACGGTGCTCACCCACGCTTCACCGCGCGCGGCCTTGTCCGCCTCTCGCAAGCACTTCAGCGCTTCCTCCCAGCGCTCGGCGAGCCGGAGTGCGGCGCCGCGCAACCGCAGCGCGTCCGCCTGGCCCCGGCGGTCGCCGAGTCCGGCGAACAGCCGGTGCGCCGCGGCCGCGTGCTCGTGCGCCGCCTCGTGGTCCACCGGCAGGATGTGCAGGGCGAGTCCGCGCAGCGTCACGGCCTCGCCCAGCCGGTCGCCCGCCACGGTGCTCGCCCGCAGCGCGGGCCGGTTCGTCTCGTCCCATTCGTCACGCAGATTCCGGATCGCGAGATAGCCGGAGGCGATCTGGGCGGCTTCCCACGCGGGTTCAGGGCAGGCCGCGTCGGCGGTGTCCTGCACCACCACGAGCAGGGAGGTGCGTTCGGCGTCGAACCACGCGAGCGGATCGGCGAGCAGTTCCCTGGTGCAGCCGGCGGTCAACGCGGGCCGGGGAACGGTCCCGCCGATCAGGTTCAGCACTTGGTGCGGGAGGCGCCGGTTCGCGTCGTCCGCCAGCGCGAGCCAGCAGCCGACCGTCCGGCGCAGGGACTCCGCGCGGACATCCTCGTTGTCCTCCGCGAACGCGCATTCCCTGGCGAACAACCGGGTGAGGTCGTGGAACCGGTACCGCGCCCGTCCCGTGGCGTCCACATGGGACACTTCGACCAAGTGGACGTCGACCAGCGCTTCGAGCAGCTCCTCGGCCTCCGGCGCCGACACGCCGAGCATCGCGGCGCCCGCCCACGAGGCGAAGTCGGGCACCGTGAGCAGCGCGAAGGTTCGGAACGCGTGGCGCAGCCGCGGGGCCAGCCCTTGATAGCTCAGCCGCAGGCTGGCCCGTACGGCCAGGTCGCCTGCCACGAGCTCGTCCAGGCGACGTCGTTCGTCGGAGAGCCGTCGGACGAGCTGCGAAACGCTCAGACGCGGCCGGGCGACGAGCCTGGCCGCCGCCACCCGTACGGCCAGCGGCAGGTAGCCGCACAGCCCGGCCAGCTCCGCGGCCGCTTCGGGCTCGTCGCCGATCCTCGTCGTCCCGGCCACCTTCGCCAGCAGCCCGACCGCCTGCGCGGGGGTGAGTACGTCCAGCCGGAGATGGCGGGTGCCCTCCAGCCCCAGCAACGAGGTCCTGCTGGTCACCAGCACGGCCACCGAAGGCGTGCCCGGTAACAGCGGCCGCACTTGCGCTTCGCTCGCCGCGTCGTCCAGGAGGATGACGAGGCGGCGGCCCGCGAGCAGGCTGCGAAACAACGCCGAGCGTTCCTCCAGCCCCTCGGGCAGATGCCCGCTCGGCACGCCGAGTGCGGAGAGCAGCCCGACCAGCGCCCTGTCCGGCTCCAGCGGGCCGGGCCGGGCGCCGCCGAGATTGACGTAGAGCTGACCGTCCGGGAATTCGGCCGCCAGCTCGTGTGCCACCTGGAGCGCCAGCGCGGTTTTGCCCACTCCGCCTTGTCCGGCCAGTGCGGAGATCGACCCGCCGTGCCCGGCGCGGGCGTGACCGAGCAGCCGGGTGACCTCCGCGTCCCGTCCGGTGAATTCCGCGACGGCTAGTGGCAGCTGCGCGGGTTTCACCGCGCGCAGGGTGACGCGGGCGGTCTCGGCGGCGGGCGGGTCCAGTGCCGGATCGGCGCACAGGATGTCCTGCTGCAGCTTCCGGAGTTCGCGGGAAGGTTCGAGTCCACTGTGCTGTCCCAGATCCGCCCGCAGACGGCGGTAGGCCGCCAGGGCGTCGTCGGGGCGGCCGTCGCGGTAGAGCGCGAGCATCAGCTGAGCGGTGAGCCGTTGCTGACGGGGATGCTGCCGGGCCAGCGCGGTCAGCTCGGGCAAAGCCTTGGCGTGCCCGCCGAGACGCAGGGTCACCTCGGCGTGGTCGAGCCGGGCGGTGAGCCATTCCTGTTCCAGCGACGGCACGAGCCGGTGGCGGATCAGAGCCGAGTCGACGTCGGCCAGCGGGCTGCCCCGCCACAGCCGCAGCGCGTCCGCGAGGATCGCCTCCGCCCGGACGTCCTGGCCGGCGCCGAGCGCGCCCGCCCTGGTCACCGCGCTCCGAAATCGGTACAGGTCGATCGCGCCGGGGTCGACGTCGAGCAGATAACCCTGGCCGCGCCGGATGATGGCCGCCTCGCCCGCGAGCACCCGGCGGAGTCTCGAGACCGTGACCTGGATCGAGTTTGCCTGCCCGCGTGGCGGCCGCTCGCCCCACAGCGCCTCGGCGACCCGGTCGGTCGGCACGACCCGGCCCGCTTCGAGGGCGAGCAGGCCGAGTACGCACCGCAGCCGAGCCGCGCCGAGCGGGACCTGGCAGCCGTCTTTGGTGACTTCCACCGGGCCCAGCACACCGAGTTCCATACCGGTGTCGACTGCGCCGGGCGTCGGTTAGTTCCTCTTGCCGGGAAACCCTTTGCAGTCGCTACCCGGCCAAACCGGACAACCGGCGGGAGACCGCGCTGCCCGGGTCCATACGCGCGACGCCGTCCGAGTGCTGGGCTTTCTGAAGTTTCACGATCAGCTCGTCGGGCATTTCGTCGGTCCGGAAGGTCACGGGGTCGAATTTCCCGCCAGGAAGCAGGTCCAGCGGCTCGGGCAACTTGTCCCCGATGGCCATTTCGGTGAGCTGCCGTAGCTTGGCCGCGAGTTCCCCGTTGGCATGCTCGATGCCGCGTCGCATCTTGGTGACCTGCTCCATCAGCGACTCGGAGATTTCGTACGGCGAGCCACCCGCCAGCTGTACCGGATCGGCGGCCAGTTCCGAGATCCCCACGCTCAGCATGTTTCCCGCGGCGCCCGCTGCCCCGGTGGCACCGACGGCGGCGAGGGTGATCCCGCCGGTGACCGCCGCGGCCGCGGCCAGCCCGAGCAGACCCGTCGCGGCCCCGGCCAGGCCCGCTGCCAAGACCTTCAGTCCGATGTTCGCTCTCGTGTGCTGGGAGGCGTGAAACTGCTTGACCGCCTCCTTGAGGCCTTCGGCCAGCTTCTTCAGGTCCTCCTTGGCCGCGACGGCGATGTCGTGTGCGGCCACCGCCCCGGCTTCGAGCTGGCTGAGATTACTGACCCTGATCCCGATCGCGGCCTTGGCCCGGTCGATGCGCTCCTTGGCGGCGGTGGCACCGTTGCCGGACCAGTTTTCCAGCTGCTTGGCCGCCAGGTCGTACTCGATGACGTAGTCGTTGCCCAGCCGATACCACGTGCGGTGCAGGGTTTCGATGAGCTCTTCGAGCTGCCTGACGTCGGTGTCCGACACATCACGGAACAGCGACGTCACCTCCTGCCGGGTGTCGGGGTGGATGCCGTTGACCTGCGGCATGGCCGAGTGGTCCAGGATCTTGAGCTGCTCGACCATCGACTTGAGTGCCTCGTGCAGGTCCGGGCTGATCTCGTCGGGGTTGAACGGAGGATCGAACAGGTCTTCGAAGGCGCCCATTGTTCAGCCCTGCCCCTGGTCGGCGGCGCGGTACAGCTCGGCCACGTGCCCCAGCGCTTCGGCGAGCTCGACCGTGTGGTCTCCCAGCGTTCTGAGCTGGCTTTCCAACAGCACCCGGTACTCGTCGTAGGCGCGGGCGACGTTGACGAAGCCGAGTTCGCGGCCGAAGGCGTTGTCCGGCGCGTTGAGCTTGAGCTGGGTGTAGTGCCCCTTCCCGTCCGATCTGGGGATGACGCTCACCGGCGCCGGCATATCCGGTATGTCGGCCTTCCCGGTGCCGAACCCGGCACTCAGGACGATGTTGCCCCCGTCCTCGAGCTTGATGGCCGCTTGATGCAGCTCGCTCAGCTCCACTTCGAAATCGGGCATGGTGGTCTTCCCCCTTGGCTGGTCGGTTGCCCAGCAGGCTAGGAAGGAGTCCTTACCGGCCACTGATCCGCGGCTGACCTGCCGCCGCCCGGTCAAAAGTCCATCTTGACCGGGAAATTGACAATTCCGGCGCGACCGAACGGAGGTTGTGCCGCCCGGGGTGGTGGTCAGACTGGAAGTCGGTCGTCGTGTCGCGAATCTTCCGCTCGGGCCCTTGGCGGAACGGGAATGGAGGAGGACGGATGAGACTCGACCGGAAGGTGCTCGCCGCCGTGGCGGCCGTCGTGATGCTGGTGGTGCCGGTGGCCGGTTCGGCGTCCATGGCCAGTGGTCTGGACACGGAGGTGCCATCCGCGCCTGCCTGCTCGCCGGGCACCACGGTGGCGACCGACGACGGTCCGGTGTGCGGTGTCGCCGGCACGGAGGTCACGTCGTGGCAAGGAATCCGTTATGCCGCACCGCCGGTCGGGGGCCTGCGCTGGAAGCCGCCGCGGCGGCCGGCCCCCTGGACCGAGCCGTTCGCCGCGACCAGCGAGGGCAACCAGTGCGCACAACCGTCCGGTGCCGGTCCGGGCTCGGACAACGAGGACTGCCTCAACCTGACCGTCCGTGTGCCTGCCAAGGCGGGGCCAGGGCCGTTCGCGGTGATGGTGCAGCTCCACGGAGGAGGTTTCCTGTTGTGGAAGCCGCAGGACGCGAGCCGGCTGGTGACGGCGGGACAGGTCATCAGCGTGGAGGTCAACTACCGGCTCGGGATCTTCGGTTTCCTCGCTCACGGGGCGTTCGGCGAGCACGCCGGCAACTACGGGCTGCAGGACCAGCAGGCCGCTCTGCAGTGGGTGCGGCGCAACATCGCGCGGTTCGGCGGTGATCCGCGCGCCGTCACGATCTACGGCGATTCCGCCGGTGGATCGAGCGTCTGCGCCCACACCGCCTCGCCTGCTTCGGCGGGATTGTTCCAGCGCGGGATCAGCGAAAGCGGGGAGTACAACTCGCTGCTCGGCGTGGATACCGTGTGGCAGGCGCAGGACTGCAAGGCGAAGCTGTCCACCGAGAACCAGGCTCAGCGCGCCGGGGCACGGTTCGCGGCCGCCGTGGGCTGTGGCGTCGTGGCCGAAGCCGCCGTATGCCTGCGCGGGCTACCGGCGGCGACCCTGCTCAAGCAGGCGGGGCACGGGAGGGAGCCGGACAGCGGAACGATCGCGCCGATCGTGAACGGGACGACGTTGCCGATGTCGCCGGGGGAGGCCTTCGCCACCGGGCGAGTCAACGACGTGTCACTGATCCACGGCGTGGCACGCGACGAGACCCAGCTGCCTTCCGCCTCGACCCCAGCCGACTACGACCGGCTGGTGGCCCAGCAGTACGGCGAGCACGCGACCGAGGTCCACCGGGCGTATCCGCTGACGCGGTTCCCCGCGCCCGCACCCTTCCTGGCCTTCCGGACCATCGTGGCCGACTCCAACTCCGTCTGCCCCTCCGTGCTCAACAACGCACGGCTGGCGCGGCACATCCGGGTCTACGCCTATCAGATGGACGACCCGGACGTACCGCCGCAGTTCTTCGTCGACCCCACCAAACCGAACGGCGCCTACCACATCGCCGAATGGCTTCTGCTGTTCCCGAACGGCGTCAAGCTCAACCCCAACCAGCAGGTGCTGTCCGACCAGCTTGTCGCGCAGTGGACGGGATTCGCCCGCACCGGCAATCCCACGGTGGACGGAACGCCCCGCTGGGAGCCCTATACCAAGGACAATCCCGTCGTCATGTCCCTCAACGCCGGGGGAGACAGCCAGCTCACCACTGAGATCCCTCGCCAGCACAAATGTGAACTCTGGAACGCGCTGACACCGTTCAACGGACGCCGATGACCGCGGCGGGCCGCTCGGTGAGTGTTCCTTTCCGCTCGCCCCTCATGACCGCGACACGCGGACCGGACACGCCACCTTTGCCTTGTTCCCTCTATATCCTGGCGATCATGTCCGAAGTTCGCGTGGGTGTGGTGTTTCGTCCGGAGTTACCGCCGGAGAAGTTGCGGGAGACGGTCGTCGCGGCCGATGAGGCCGGTATCGAGGAGCTATGGCTGTGGGAGGACTGTTTCCTCGAAGGAGGTTTGACCTCCGCCGCGGCCGCGCTGGCATGGAGTGAGCGGCTCACCGTCGGGATCGGGCTGATGCCGGTACCGCTGCGTAACGTCGCCGCCGTCGCCATGGAGATCGCCACGTTGGCGCGGCTTTTCCCGGGCCGGTTCGTCCCGGCCGTCGGACACGGGGTGCTCGACTGGATGGCGCAGGTCGGCGCGCGTGCCGCATCGCCGATGACCTTGCTGCGTGAACATGCCGACGCCGTCCGGCGGCTGTTGCACGGCGAGACCGTCAGTACTACCGGGCATTATGTTCAGCTCGACGGGGTGGCGCTGGGCTGGCCGCCGGACCAGGTGCCCGCGCTCATCATCGGCGCGCGAGGGCCGAAAACGGTCGCGCTGGCCGGCGAGGTTGGCGACGGCGTGCTCTTGGACGCGCCGCTCGCCACGCCGGAGTATGTCGCGTCGGAGGCCGCCCGCGCCGCCGAGGCCGCGCGAGCCGCGGGCCGACCGGCGCCGCGAGTCATCGTCTTCGCCGAGGTCGAACCGGACGTGCCCGCCCTTGGTGACCGCGCCCGCGCTCTCGTCGCCGAGCTGGCTGCCGCGGGCGCCACTTCGGTCATCCTGCAGTGCCCCTCGCAACACCCCGACCCGGGCCCGCTCATCGCCGCGCTTTCCCGCTGACCATCGAGGACTTGGTAGACGCCCCGTCCTCGAAGACCGGTAGCTATCTGTGTACCGAGATGCCGCGCCAGTACCTGGCGGCCACCGGAACCTGAAGTTACCTTCGCGTACACACCCCGGCTGGCGCGACGTCATCGGTGAGCATCTCAGACGTCCTACCTTTGCGCCGTTGGTACTGGTGTAGCTGAATGTGGGTGTCGAATGGATCGCAGGTCGTTCATGCTGGCCACGGGTGGCGCGGTGGCCGCGACCGCCGCGCTGGGAAGCCCGGCGGAGGCCACCCCCGGCCGTGACCCGCTCGGCCCGGCCGTGCGGTTCAACATCATCAGCGATATCCAGGGCGATCTGGCCGATTTCGGCAAGGCCTTGAACGACATCAACGTCACCAACCCGCGCGGCGCCGGTCTCGGCGTGGCGGGGGACATCACCCCGCGTGGCTACGACTTCGAGTACGCCCAGGTGCGGTCGGTGCTGGACAAGCACCCGCATCCGAAGAAGGTGGTCTGGGCCATCGGCAACCACGAGTTCTATGTGCCGAAATGGCGGGACCCGGACACCCTCGCGCAGGAGACCTGGCCCAACGGCACCACCGAGGACTCGCTGTTCCGCAGCTTCTACAACTTCGCCGGGCGCAACACGGTCTACTCGGAGACCTCGTTCGACGGGGTGCCGGTGTTGTGCCTCGGCACCGAGCGCTACGCCAAGTACCACGACCCGAAGCTGTGGGACGAGGTGTGGCTCAGCGACCGGCAGTTCGCCTGGCTGGAACAACGGCTCGCGTACTGGGATCGGTGGCGCAAGCCGGTGATGGTGCTGACCCATCACCCGCTGCCGAACACCGTGTCCGGCACCCGCAACAAGCTTTACCTCAGCGACTACCTTCAGGCCGATCGGCTGCTGTCGGTGCTCGGCAAATACCGGGACGTGTTCCTGTTTTCCGGGCACACCCACTGGGATCTCAACCTTTCCGACTGGGTAACCCGACGGGTCGTTCCGGGCAGCGGCAACCTCGAAGGCTTCACCGTGATCAACACCGGCGCCGTGCAGACCGGCTGGGTGGACGACGGCAAGGGTGGCGAGGTGTCCCTGGGCGGCACCTTCAACCAGGGCCTCCAGGTCGAGGTGTATCACCGGGCGGTGGTGATCAAAGCACGGGACTTCACCACCGGCACCTGGCTCAAGCAGCTCACCGTGCCGCTGCGAGACAGCTTCTGAGTATCGCGGTTTGATTCGCCTGCCGCGTGAATCGATATATTCCCCGCGGCCGTCACTATAGCTTTCTTGGCGAATAAACCGGCAGCCGGATGAATTCCCGGCTGCCGGTTTTCGCTTTCCTCGGATCAGGGACGGTAGATCTCCTTGACCATGGCGATCTGGTCGTCACCGTTCACGCTGATTTGCGCGAGCACCGGATTGCCGTCCTTCAGTTGCCGGAGCAGCTGATCCTGACCGCACGGCCGGTTGCCGAAGCCTTGGTCGTCGATGGTGACCGATTCGCTCGGGCACAGGGTGGCCGCGCTGAGCACCTTGGCGCCTTGCCACAGCGGAAGCCGGTAGGCCTTGCCGTCGCCTTGCTGGTCGGTGGTCAGCTGGAAGCGGACCATCCGCACGTTGGCGTCGTACCCGGTGAACTGCACCGACTGGGTGGTGTTCGGGAACTTGTGGACCCGCTGATCAGGTGCCGTCCCAGTGCTGCCGGAGGGCTTGGTCTCCAGCTGCAGGGAGCTGTTGGGCACGCCGCAGGTCACCGCGCCCTCGCCGCCACCAGCGGAGTCCGCCTGACGGGCGCAGGTCCACTTCCCCTGGACGTCGAGCACCCGCTCACCAGGGCCTTCGGCCTGCGGCAGCTTCTGGTAGTACTCGGCGATCACGGTGAACGCCTCGGTGCAGCCCGGTTTGGTGCCGTCGGTGGCTTCCACCGCGATCAGGTCCATCTTCTGCCGCCCGGGCGCGCCGACCGGACCGCCGTGACGGCTGCAGTTGACGTCGCCGTTCGCCGTGGCGCCGGAACCTCCGGCGGCCGCTCCCTGTCCGGCGCCTTCCGGCACCTGCTCGACGGCTGCCGTCTCCGCCGCGTTCCGCATCGGCGAACCATTTCCCGCGACATTGCCCCCACTGCACGCGGAAAGGAGTGCGGCAGCGGCGACTGCCCCGCCTGCAATTGCCAGTTTGATTGTCTTCTTCGCGGTGATTCCCATTCTTGGCGCCCCTCTCGCGTCCTTTGTTGAAGCTTTGTCCAGAAGACGTCGGAATCGGAATCGGGTTGCTTCGGGGAGCCGGTATCGCACAGAGTTGCCCGAATGTCCTGCCCGTCGTGTCCCGATGGGCAGGACTTCCGCCTGCTTCGCAACCTGGAGCGAGGATCGACTCTTGCGTGAGACGCAATTAGTTCTTACGGATATTGCACTGGAAATCAAGCCCCGGCCGGTCGATACTGGTTATCAGGAGTTCTCGGCAGCGCCAGACGCGGCCCCTCACCGGGCAATGCCGACAGAGCCAACCCCCACTACGACAGGAGCCCAGTCATGCCCAGAATCGTGCGCCCGACCGCCTATGGCACACCCGATGTACTCGCCGTGACCGAAGTCCCCGCACCGCGGGCGGCCGCCGACGGCGTGGTCGTCGAGGTCCGGGCCGCCGGGGTCAACCCGATCGACTGGAAGCTCTACAGCGGGGCTTTCCACGACGTGGACGACGACCACAAGGACGCCGCCGGGATCGCCGCCTCGATGCCCTCGATCGGGCTGGAGTGCGCGGGCGTCGTCACCGAGGTCGGCCCGGACGTGACCGATGTGCGGGTCGGGGATGAGGTCATCGTGTATCCGGTGACGGCCGCTTACGCCGACTACATCACGGTTCCGGCCACCTCGCTCTTCATCAAGCCCGCCGGGCTCGGGTGGGCCGAGGCAGGGTCGTTGATGCTGACCGGCACCACCGCTGTCCACGCACTGCACGCCGCCGGTGTGGGTGCCGGGGACACGGTGCTCGTCCACGGCGGATCCGGCGGCGTCGGCCTGATGGCCGTACAGCTGGCCACCGCTTCGGGAGCGACGGTGATCGCCACCGCGTCCGAGCGCAACCACGCCCTGTTGCGCGAGCTCGGTGCCGTCCCCGTCGTCTATGGCCCCGGGCTCGCGGACCGGGTGCGCGCCACCGCGCCGCAAGGCGTCACCGCCGCGGTCGACCTCGTCGGCACCGGCGAGGCGCTCGACGTCTCGCTGGAGCTGGTGGCCGATCGCACCCGGATCGCGTCGATCACCGGGCCGCCGCGCCGCGCGGAGGCCGGTATCAAACTGCTCGGCTACGGGCCGGGAGAGGACGCGGGCGCCGAACTCCGCGACGCCGCCCGCGGTGACCTCGTCGAGCGCGCCGGGTCCGGGGCGCTGCGCGTCATCGTCGACTCCACCTTCCCGCTCGCCGAAGCCACGAAGGCCCACGAGGTCGGCATCGCCGGGCACGCACCCGGCAAGCTCGTGCTCATTCCCTGACCGGCGGGAACCGGGCCCATCTCCACAGGTCGCCGGCGACCTCGTCAGGGGATGGCATGCGGGAGATCTCTTCGGCGATCACGCGTGCCGCGTCGCGGTGCTCGGTGTTTCCGTGGTGTGGCAGCAGTTTCCGCGTGTATTCGGTGATGGCGTCCGCGCTCAGCTCGTCCGGGAGGAGGCTGAGCGCGGCGCCCGCGGCACTCAGCGCTTCGGCGTTGGCGAATTGGTCGGCTCCCTGCGGGAGAATCAACTGCGGGGCGCCGACGGAGAGCGCGCCGAGGGTCGTGCCGCTTCCGCCGTGGTGTACGACCGCGTCGACGTGTGGCAACAGATCCGCTTGCGACACCCACGCCCGGACCGTGACGTTGTCCGGCACGGCGCCGAGTTGTTCCGGGTGGATCCGTCCGGAGGCGACCACCACCTGTGCGTCGAGCGTGGCCAAGCCCAGAATGGCCATGGTGAGTAGTTCCGGCGTGCCGAACGCGGTGCCGAGGGTCAGATAGATCAGCGGTCGCGAAGTCTTCTCGGCGCGCCACGGTGACGGTTCGGAATAGGGGACAGGCCGCAGTTCGACGCGTTCGGCTGACGCGAGGAAGTCCTTGTCCTGTAAGGACGGCGGGCAGATGTCGAGATGTGGCCTGGCAGGGGCACCGGCGGCCGGTGTGATTGGCTGGAGTCCGATTCCGTCGGGGAACATGCGGCCGAACCCATGCCAGAGGCCGGGAATCCCGGCGCGTTCCGCGGCGATGGCCGTTCCCGGTTGCCCCCATTCGTGCACGACGAGGTCGGGCCGTAGCCGCGCCAGGTCCGGTTCGAGATCCTCGGCGTAGATCTCGTAGAACGAGTCCGCGGGACGAAAGGGCCGGAGCCCGTTCCTGAGCAGGGGAGCGTGGACGCTCTCGCCTGTGGCGAAGTGCACCTCGTGACCGGCGTTCCTGGCGGCGATCGCGAGCGGGATCAGCGGATAGGTGTGGCCTGCCGATGCGAGGCTGGTGAAAAGTACGCGGATTTCAGGCCACCTTCACTTCAGATGTTCATATCAGATGTTCATGTCATCTGGATGCGACAGTACTCTATCGTCACCTGGCGCGGCAACGATCCGCGCTCGGGCGCCGTCCACCGTCCGTGCCTGCTGCGGCTCGTGGCAGGAATGTGTCGATCACTGTCTTTTCGGACTCTCGGCGGGGAGGGGGAGCCCCGGCACAGTGGTCTCATGAGTGAAACCACGGGCGTTCTGAGGACCGCGGTCCTGGTCGACGGTGAAATGGCCAGCTATCTCACCGTCAAGCAGGACGGGCCGGTCGTGTTGCTGCTGCACGGGACATATTGGAGCCGGGTGTGGCTTCCGGTCCTGGGCCGCATGGCGGCGGCGGGGCTGCGTCCTGTCGCCGTCGATTTCCCAGGTATGGGCCGCTCGGGCGGCGAACTCACCCGGGAAACGGCCACGGTCCCGGCCCTCGCGGACTGGACGACGCGATTCGCGGCCGCGCTGAAGATCTCCGGACCGATCGCCGTGGCGGGTCATGACATCGGCGGCGCTGTCGCCCAGCATCTCGTCGCTCACGATCGGCTGGAAGTGCGCCGCCTGGCCTTGGTCAACTCGGTCGCATACGACTCCTGGCCGTCGCCCCACGTGGCCAGGCTCTTGGACCCGGCGCCCACCGCCGACGACTTTCTCGCCGCCCGGCGGCAAGCGGTGACGACGGACCTGGCCGGCGCCGCCACGGAGCAGCGGATCGCCGACTATCTCGATCCGTGGACCGATCCGCGAGGCCGTCGTTCCTGGCTGGCCATGGCGGGTGCCGCCGACAGCCGCTACACCCTTGACCTCGTTCCCCTCCTGCGGCGGTCCGCGACACCCAAACTGCTGATCTGGGGCGAGGACGACCGTTTCGAGAAGGTGGAGTACGCTGAGAAGTTCGCCTCGGAGATCCCGCGAACCACGCTCATCCGGATCCCGGAAGCACGTCACATCCCCACCGAGAACGCCCCGGACCGGATCGCCCGCACTCTCGCCGAGTTCTTCAGGCCGTAGCCCTTCGCAACCCCGCAGGTGGTCCCGGGCTTGTCCATGAAGGAATCGGGACACTCAACGTCCCAATTCCTTCATGGACGTGGGCAGTGTGAGGTCCTCCCCACCGGCATAGCTGGTATGTCCACTGTGGACCGGCGAGGTGGTGGCGATGACGATCTCGGTGGCGAACTCGTCGATGGTGGGCAGCCTGCCCGCCGCGCGGCGGCGTGCCTCGACCGTGCCGGGTTCGGCCCGGTCGAGCAGGGTGCGGTGGTGGTTCCCTCGATCAGGTCCCCGGACACGACGACGAGGCTGACGTCGCGTCGCGCCAGGTGGGGGATACGTGCGCGGAGCGCGTCCTCGCCGGGCGCGCTTGCTGAGTGCGACGGGCTCGTACGCGGGCAACAGCGGCAGGGCGCGGTCGACGACATACACCTCCGCGGCGCCTTCGGGCGGGTGGTCACCGTGCAGGCCGTCGATCAGGCGCTCGGCGCTGACCACTCGCCCCGCGTCGAGGGCAAGGAGCGCGAGCAACCCGCGCAACTGGGGACCGCCGAGAGCGACCAGGCTCCCGCCGGGACGGCGGGCTTCGACGGGCCCGAGAATGGCGAACTGCACACCGCCGATTCTGGCCTACGACCGCGGGCTCCGGCCACCACACGGCACTTTGCGGTCGCGGCAATCGTCCGATTTGGACGATCCGAGCGCGAGGTGCGGCCGAGGGAAGCAGGCGGGGAGCGCTGGGCCTGCCGGGAAGACCCGTCGCGGGCTCGGCGGCCTCGACGATTTCCCGCCGGACGGGGTCAAGGCGGGTGACTTGCGGCAGAATGACGGGATGGCATCGCATGAACAGGCAGACACGGAGAGCCGGATTCGGAGGTCGCGGCTTCCCGGGAGCAGCGGACTGGCGCAGATTGTCGCCGCTGCCCGTCAAGTGTTCACCCAAGTGGGCTATAGCGCTGCGTCGATGGGCGAAATCTCCGAGGCCGCCGGTATCACCAAGCCCGCTTTATATCGGCATTTCGGGGACAAACAGTCCTTGTACGCGGCCGTCCTTGAGGTTGTCGGCGACGATTTGGCGCACGCTATCGTGAATGCGGCTTCCGGCCAAAGTTCGCGGGAAGAAAAGGCTGCCGCGGCGGTGCACGCCTGTTTCGAAGCCCTGATCGAGGGCGGAGTGGCGAACCTGCTGATGGCATCCGACGCGCAAGACGACCCGTCAGTCGGCTCGGCGGTCGACAAGGTATGGCAATCGGCAGCCGACAGGATCCTGCGCGTTGTCGCGCTGCGGGGGAAGAGGAGCGATCAGGCTGAACTCGACGTGTTCGGCACGATTCTGGCCAGAACGTTAGGGGCGATACCAGTACTCCTGTCGGACAGTGACTCGCGTGCCGATCGATCGACTGTTGAACGGTTAGTGAAAGAAATGGTCAGGAGTTCTCTGCCGGGTCCGTCGGGCGGTGCCGATCAGGCGGCTCTCATCGAACTGGACAACGGGGACGCACGCGCCAGGGAAGGGTACCGGCATCTGATACAGCACGTGGTGCCCGCTGTACCGCGCGTGGTTCACGCGGTGCCGGTGTCGATCTATCTGGAATCCGGCACGGCCGCGGCCGAGGTCGAATCGGCGGTACTGGAGGTGCTGGTCGCCAACGAAATCGTCGTGGCGGAAGTCAGGGGGCCGGTGATCGGCTCGTGGTTTCGCTTGATGCTGGGCCGCACCAAGAAAGCACTGACTTCCGAGCAGATGGCCGACACCATGACGCGGCTGGAACGGGCAATCGAACTGCAGGTGCTGCACAAGCCTCAGGCGGAAATCAACTCCGCCGAACTGGACGGGGTGGCGAAGCTGATCGCCGCTCTCGGCCAGGAACAGAACGCGTGTGTCCAGCTCGGCTCCGTCTTCCTGCTCAAGGTCGACGGCAATATCGTCTCCCGTAACGTGTCGCAGCGCGAAATGGCTTTCCTGGAACGGAATTCCGGCCTGCTGGGCACCCCGCGCGAGGTCCTGGCCGCGCTGGAACGCGCGGCACACGGCGTCGAGACGGCGGACAACGTCAGCATCGAGGACGGAGCCGTCCGGCTCAGCCTGCGGCAGCCGGATGACCGGGGCCGCGTCGGTCTCACCGTCTCGGTCGGCGACGGGGTGGCAACCGTCTACGAAGTCGGCTTCGACGTGCCGGCGAGCCCGGTCCCGGTGTCTTCCGGTGTGACTCATGTGCAGGCGCACCACGACATGGCGGTGATCCGCGCGGAGGGGGTGACCATCACGGTGCGCCGCCTTTCGGCCCCGGCCAAGCAGTACCAGCTCGTAGTGGCGGCCGAAAACGGCCCCACCACGAGCTACGAGCTGGACTTCACGCGGCCACGCGGGGCGTGACGCGGCGGCTGGTGACATTCAAGGATACGACTTCGTTGGAGGATTACGTGGCCGGGTTGAGTGAGCAGATCCGCGGCTGGATCGCGGCGCCGAACTTCTGGCACCTGGCAACGGTGAACCTGGATGGCTCGCCTCAAGTGTCGCCCATGTGGATCGACGTCGAAGGCGACCACATCGTGTTCAACACCGCCGTCGGCCGCGTGAAGGAAGAAAACCTGCGCCGCGATCCTCGCGTGTCACTGTCCTGCTTGGACAGTGACAATCCCTACGACCGAGTCGTGGTCCATGGCCGGGTCGTCGAGTTCATCGAAGGTGATGAGGCAGACCACTGTATGGACCGGTTGGCGAAGAAATACGTCGGAACCGACCGTTTCGAATGGCGGATCCCCGGCGAGCGGCGGGTCAAGGTTCTTGTCGAGCTGATCCGCGTTCGCCACATCGACGGAGTCGAGCCCTTCCGGCGTGGAGTCCTGCCACAGTCTTGAGACGGTTTCCGGGCGGGGCGGTCAGCGCACGCGAGATCTCAGCTGCCGTCGCCCGCACGCTGGATCAGATCGGCCACGGCGGCCGGGTGGCTCAGGTAGGGCGAGTGGCTGGTGTCCCATGTTTCCGTGCGAGAGCAGCGCCCGGCGAAGCGGTCCGGAAGCGGGGTCGCGATGGTCCGGTCTCGCCGCCCGCGGAGATAGATCGACGGGGTGTCCCGCCAGCTCACGTGAGTGGGTGTGGCGCCGAAGATCGACGGAGGTTCCGGACGCAGCAACTCCACCGCACGCGTGGCCGCCGGTTCGCCGACGTCGCCGTAGAGCTTCGCCCTGGCATCGTCCGGGGCCAGCCGAAGCCGTCCGTCCGCGTCCGGCATCGCGAGCAACCACCGGCGGCTCAGACGAGCCCGAGACGATGGCCTCGACCTTCGCTGTGCTCTCGTCGAGCGACAGTTCGTAGAGGTCGGGCACCTCCACCGATGATCACGTCAGTCACTTGCGCACGTTACCGCTCATTTACCGGCTGATGCCACGTACGCGGGCCGACACCTCGCAGTTGTCACAACCGGTGTTCCTCGGTGAAGGCGGGACCAGCCGCTGCGGCATCCGGCGCACAGTCGGCCGGATTCTCGTCGAGATTGGCGAGGAGCCTTCTCAACAGGTCCACAAAGAGAGCGACTTCGTCGGCGCTGAAGCCTCGCAACGCCTGATCGTTGGTCTCGAACAACGCCGAGTGCACCTGGGTGAGCTTTGCCCGGCCGTTCTCGGTCAGCGAGATCAGGCTGACCCGTCGATCATGCTCGGCGGGGGAGCGCCGGATGAGGCCGTCGCGGTCCATCCTGGCCAGCAGCTGGGCCATAGACGGCTGCTCGACCCTCGCCAGCACCGCCAATTCCTTCTGGGAGAGGCCGTCGGCCTTGCTCAGCGCCGCCAGCACGGGCATCTGCGCGAAAGTCAGCCCCAGCGGTCGTAGTCGCTGGTCGTTGATCCGGGACAACGCACGCGAGGCGATGTTGATCCACGCGGCGGGTGCGGTGTCGAACCTCGGGAGCGTCACGCCGCGAAGTATATAGGAGCCTATTGACCGATTACATAGGCTCCTATATGGTCGGATGCATAGGAGCCTATGTAGTTGCCCGCCAAGAGGGAGAGATACGTGATCATTCGCAACGTGACCGTCATCGACGGGCTGGAGACGGCCCCGATCGCCGATGCCGAAGTGGTGGTGACCGATGGACGGTTCAGTGCCATCCGGCCGGCTGCCGACGCGCCGCCGTCGACCGGCGACGGTGCCGTATTCAACGCGCGGGGTGGCTACCTGGTGCCGGGTCTGTGGGAGAGCCACACCCATCTGGGCGGGCACGCCTACGCCAAGCCCGAGAACGAGCGGACGAAGTACGTCTCCCAGCTGCTCACCGACTTCCTGGATGTCGGGGTGACCAACGTCGTCGACCTCGGCGGCCCGCTGGAGGTCGAGCTCGCCGCCCGCGACTACCGCGGCAAGGCCACCGACGCCGCTGCCGAGTTGTTCTTCGCCGGGCCGGTGTTCACCGGGGTGAAGGGCTGGCCGGTTCTGGACGATCCGGCGCGGGCCCCCATCGCCTATCAGACCGACAATCCCGACGTCGCCTATCGCCAAGTACTGGAATTGGCTGATCAGGTCGACTTCATCAAGTGCATCTACGACGGCGAGCCCGGCGCTCCGGACAAGCTGTCCCTCGACGCCCTCAAAGCCATCGTCGCGGCCGCGCACGAGAAGGGCAAGAAGGTACTCGTGCATGTCCACGAACGCATCGATGTGGAGGAGGCGGTGGCCTCCGGCGCGGACGGCATCGAACACGCTTTCCGGCCGCAGGACCCCGGCAGTACCGCGGAGGCTCGCGACGTCGCCGCGCTACTGGCGGAGACGAACACCTATTACTGTCCCACGCTGGTCACCTGGGAGCAGATCGCGCACAACGGCGAGGCCGGCTATTTGCGGCAATTGGTCGACGATGGTTTCGCCACGCACGACGACATCCCGCAGATCACCGGCCGCCCGATCTACGGGCGCGAGTTCCCCCGGCATTCGGCGCGGGACTCCCACGTCCGTTTCGACTATGCGATGCGCACGCTGGCACTGATGCACGACGTGGGAGTGAAGATCACCGCGGGGAGCGACGTGGCCATGTTGATGCCCTCGCCACCCGTCGCCCTGCTGCGAGAACTGCTGTTGCTGGCAAAAGCGGGCCTGCCACTGCCCGCGGTCTTGGCGGCCGGTACCCGGCACGCGGCCCAGAAGATCGGTAAGCAGGCGACGGCTCCGGGGACGATCACCGTCGGATCCGTTGCCGACGCGCTGTTGCTCGACGCCGATCCCTACGCGGATATCGCGCACTTGATCGACCGTTCCCACCACATCGGGACGTTGCGGGCGGGGCGACCGAACTGGGACGAGGGCCACCCCCGAGCCTGACCCGGCCGATTCCAGGCCCGGCGTGGAGATAGCGTGGTTGTCGCGGCCGGTCGGTCACAGCGACCGGCCCGGCCGCGCGGGTGTCAGCTACCGACCTGGTAGTTGGGCTGCTCGTTGAACGGCAGTTTGTGGAATCCCTCTTTTTCGATGCGCTTGCTCTTCTTCGACTCCCCGTCGACTGTGGATCGCCCGCTGTACCGGTAGAGGCCGTCGCTCGCGTTGGCGATGAAGACAGTGCAGTCGTAGCCATTTCCGACGAGCGGATAGCCGTCGACATCACTGTTCCAGGATGTCAACTTGCCGACGTACGCGTGGGGGTACTTTCTCTTATAAGCGTTGAGGTAGGTATCGAGCTGGCGGTAAGCCTTGCCGGGCGCATAATATTCATCGGACTCGGATTTAATCTCTCCGACATAAATCCACAAGTCGCCGACGCCGTCGTCCTCTCGCTCGTCTTTGATCGCGACGAGATCCGCCCGGAGCATTCCGCCGAGTGGGTTGTCCACCTCGGCCTCGATGATGAGTTGGTAATTATCCGACAGGTGGCCTTCGCAAAAAGCTTCTTGGACCAGTCGGTGTAGATCGTTTCCGATATCGGTGGCGATCTTAGTATCGTTACGCACGCCGGAAACTGTGGCCACTTTGTTCCCTTTCCCGTCGGTGGAATCACCGGTAGAGCCCCACGCAAGCGATCGGGATTGATTCTTGCAGTGCGGCTGTGTCCGGACATACGGCCAAAGGAGCGAATATCGGTAACTACTCTTGAGGTAGTGAGGGTCGGTGTCCGCGTCTATGAAGGATTTGGGACGTTGAGTGTCCCAAATCCTTCATAGACAAGCTCGTGCGCTTCTGATAACCGGCGGCTTGGTAGGCCAATCCCCCTTGGTCATGTTGTGAAGGCGGCTGGACGGGGTCCACTACCTAGTGATACGTTGTACTGGTACTCGGTGTCATCGAGTACCGGAGACTGAAGAGGATCACGATGGACGACCTGACGGAGATGCTGAAGGGCACACTCGAGGGCTGCGTGCTGGAGATCATCGGCGGCGAGGAGACCTACGGGTATGCCATCACGCGCCGCCTGAACGAACTCGGTTTCGGCGACGTCGTCGAGGGAACGGTTTACACCATCCTGCTGCGACTGGAGAAGAACGGGCTCGTCCAGGTGACGAAACGACCGTCCGGGCAAGGGCCGCCGCGCAAGTTCTATGCGCTCAACGACGCGGGGCGCCAGGAACTGGCGACGTTCTGGGCGAAATGGGAATACATCACAGCACGGATCGACAAGCTCAAGGAGGGCGGGAAATGAACTTCTGGGAGACCATCACAGGTAGCGATCTCACCAGGGAAGCGAAAGCGTTCGAAGTCCGGGCCGAGGCATTGCCCGCCGATTACCGGGCGGCGTGGGAAGAAATCAAGGGACACCTTTCTCCCTACGCGGACTTCACCGGGCGGAACCTGATGCCGATCCTCGACGGCGCTCTGGGGCTGCTCGAAGAAACTGCGGCCGACGGGCAGGGCATCGACGAAGTACTGGGTGACGACGTCGAGGGCTTCTGCGCGGCGCTGGCCGGAGGGGAACAGAGCCGGAGCTATCGCGACCGCTGGCGCCGTCAATTGAACGGGAACGTCGCCAGGAAACTGAACCAGCTGGGAGGCTGACGTGGGTATCCAAGACATCATCGAGGGCAAGAAGCAGTGGCGGGCGCATACGGCGAGGGTCAAGGCACTGCCACCGGACTACCAGATCGTCTACGAGGAGATTCAGAAGTACCTCTTCAAGGTGGGGCCGATCGACTTGACCGACGGGCCGCTGCTTCCGGGGATCGTCGATTTCTTCGAGGAGGGCGTCGCGGCGGGCAAGGGCGCCCTGAAACTCATCGGCGACGACGTCGCCGCCTTCTGCGACGACCTCATCGGGGATTCACGCACCTACGCGGACGTCTATCAGGAATCGGTCAGGAAAAAGGGATGACGAGGAACACTACGTCCTCGACCACGGCAAGATGGGTTTCGGTTGACGACTAGGCTCTTGCCGTGACCGACACCGGCGGGTGATCACCGAACTCGGGCCCGAGTGGCGGCATCTCACCTACGACATGCGGGCTCGCGGTAAGGGGCGTGGACCGGGCAGCCGAACGTCACAATTCACGCGAAGGTCTCCAGCAACCACGGCAACATCCTGCGCAAGGATTTCCGCGTTGTCGCCGAGGCTATCCGCGGGGTGGCCGGACCCGGCCCCGGGGAGTCGCTGAAACGCACGCCGGCTTCGGGTGGCGCCGCGCCGGTCCGGCTACCCTGACGAAGGTGACCATCGAGCTGGCGCTGTTGTCGCGGGTGGCCTACCGCGACGTGGAGATCGCCGGTTCCAGGCCCCGCGGCCTGCTGGCGCTCTTGGCGGGCGAACTCCGCGCGGGCTGTAGCACGGGCAGGCTCGTGGACGCGCTGTGGCCGGCCGACCGGCCCGCGCATCCCACGAAGGCACTCCAGCTCGTGGTGTCCCGTCTGCGCGCACGGCTCGGCGCCGACGTCATTCTCAGCACCTCCACGGGTTACCGGCTCGCGTTGGGGGAGAGTCAGGTCGACGCCTCCGCCGTAGTGCTGAGCGCCTCCGCGAGCGAAAACCGTGCTCGCGTTGGCGACCACCAGCTGGCCCTCATCCGCGCCGAAGAAGGCCTCGCGTTGTGCGTGGGAGCTGAAGAGTGGGAGAACGCGCCGGACGACCCGGTGTCCGCGTTGCGAGCGGCGCGGGTGTCGACGTACCGCTCGCTGGTACGTGCCCGGGCCTTGGCGCTGGCCCGGGTGGGCCGGTCGGTCGAGGGCGCCGAGGCGCTCGGAGCGCTGGCACTCGCGTACCCGCGGGACGAGGAAATCCTCGTGGAACTGTTGCGCTGCGAGGCTTCCACCATCGGACCTGCCACCGCGCTTGCCCGGTATGAAGCCTACCGGCGGGCGCTGCGCGAGGAACTGGGCAGCGACCCGGGACCCGCCGTGCGGGACGTTTACCGCGAGCTGCTGCGCAGCGACGCCCCGGCCGTCAGGTGCGGGGTGCGGCAGGAGCCCAACGCCCTGCTCGGCCGGGACAAGGACATCGCCGCGGTGACCGATCTGGTCCGGCTGTCCCGGGTGACCTCGATCGTCGGCGCCGGCGGGCTGGGCAAGACGCGCCTCGCGCACGCGGTCGCTCGTGAGGCCGAACAGCGAGTCGTGCACTTCGTGGGCCTGGCCGGTGTCGCCGCCGACGACGAGGTGGCAGGCGAAGTCGCGTCCGCTCTCGGCGTGCGGGAGGCGGGGCCCGGCCAGGCGGGCAGGCTCGCCGTCCGGGCGGACGTCTTCGGCGGGATCGTCGAGGTCCTCGGACCCGGCCCGGCCCTGCTGGTGCTCGACAACTGCGAGCACGTCGTCGTCGGGGCCGCCGGACTGGCGCAGACCCTGGTGTCCCTGAGTAAAGATCTGCGGGTGCTCGCCACCAGCCGCGCGCCGCTCGGGTTGTCCTCGGAATCGGTGTACCCGTTGCCCGAACTCGACCTGCCGACGATGGTGGAGCTGTTCGGGCGGCGTGCGCGTGCCATCCGGCCGGACGTCGAACTCCCGGTGGAAGCGGTCGGAGACCTGTGCGGACAGCTGGACGGGTTGCCGCTCGCCGTCGAGCTGGCCGCCGCGCGGACACGGGTGATGTCAGTCGCCGAGATCGCCGGTCGCCTCGACGACCGGTTCGCCTTGCTCCGGGGCGGAACGCGCGACTCGCCCGAGAGACATCGCACGCTGCACGCCGTCATCGACTGGAGCTGGCACCTTCTTGACCCTGCCGGGCAAGACGCGATGCGCGTGCTTTCGGTGTTCCCCGGCGGCTTCACCGCGGCCGCCGCGTGTCACCTGCTCGGTGATAACGCCGTGCTGGAGCACTTGGCCGAACAGTCTTTGGTGAAGGTGACCGAAAGCGACGGAGGTACGCGCTTCCGGATGCTGGAGACCGTCCGCGAGTTCAGCACGGCACGCCGGGAGGAGGCAGGCGCGACGGGCGCCGTCGTCGGCCGTTTCCTTCGGTGGGCCCTCGACTTCGGAGCACGGTGGGGGCAGGAGGATTTCCTCGACGGTTCGCTCGCCGTGGACGCGATCCGCGCCGAGCAGGACAACCTCCACCAGGCCCTGCGGTACGGACTCGACCGGGAGGACGGCGCCGCGGTCGCGGTGACCACGGCCCTGCTGGGTGGTCTGTGGGTTAGCGAGTCCAACTTCACCCGCCTGGCGCCGCTGGCGAGGGACACCGCGTGGGTGTTGTCCCATACCCGGCCCGAACCCGCCCTCGTCGAGGCCGTCCGGACGGCGGCAGTGCTGGGCGCGATGATCGCGTTCGTGATGCCGGGGCTGAGTCCGCTGCGTGCACTGGTCACGTTGCGACGTTTGCCGACGGCTCCGCCGGACACCGTGATCCGCGCCGCCCACCTCGCGTTGCGCGCGCCGGACGTCACCGCATTGCGTGAACTGTCTGCAAGCGACGAACCGCTGCCCGCCGCCATCGCCGACTACGTGCTCAGCTACTTCTGGGAGAACGGCAACGACCTGGACAACGCGGTGCGGGCGGCCAGGCGCATGCTCACGCGCGTCGAGGACGGCGGGATACCGATGCTCTCGGCGGTGGCCCACGGCCGGGTCGGCGAGCTGTGCCTGCAGGTCGACCCGGGCGAAGCGGCCTTCCGGCACCTGAGCGCGGCGCTGGTACTCGCCGAGCGGCTCGGCTGGTCGATCGCGGCCAGGGGACGGTGGGCGCTGGTGCTGGCAAACCTGCAGCGCGGCGCGTTCGACGAGGCGGAACTGGGGCTGGAGGAAGCAGTGCGGGGTCTCGCGGACGACTCGGGCCCGGTGCTGTTCGAGCTCTGCGCCCGCGCCGAGATCCTGCTCGGCCGGGGCGAGGTCGAGGGCGGCCTGCGCTTGTGGCGGCAGGCCGCCGAACGACTGAAGAACCCCGGCGGTGACCTGTCCGGGCTGTGGCCGTATGAGGTCGAAGCCGTCGCCGTCGTCACCCACGCGCATCATGACCGGCTCGATCAGGTCCGGGAGATCATCGCCCCGCTGCCGGGAATTCTGGCCGCGATGGCCGGCACGGCGTCGGTCGCGGAGTTTCCGGTGTGCGGCTCGCTCCTGGTGGCGCTGGCGGTGGCGGATCTCGGCCGTGGCGCCACCGCGGAAGGTGTGCGGATGATCGCGCTGGCCGGACGTTTCGGGCTGCTGCGCGAATTCCAGCCGACCATGTCCCCGGCACGGATCACGAAAATCGCTCAGGAAGCCGACAGGCGGGCGTACGACGACGCGGTGTCGTCGTACGCCGCCCTCGATCATGACGGCCTCCGGGCGGCTGTCACCGCGGTGCTGGACTCGCGAGATCAGCTCACTGGCTCGGATCCCGCCTGAACAGCGCCCGCGCCCACAGATAGCCGGCCAGCGCGAGGCCGATACACCAGGCGACGGCGATGATCCCGCTGTTTCCGACGGGTGTGTCCAAAAGCAGTCCTCGCAACGTGTCGATGATCGGCGTGAACGGCTCGTGGGTGGAGAACCAGCGCACCGGCGCGGACATCGACTCCGGCGAGACGAACGCGCTGCTGAGGAACGGCAGCAACTGGACGACGAAGACGAAGGGACTCGTGCCCTCGGCCGTTTTGGCGAGCAGGCCGATCGCGACGGCGATCCACGTGAGCGCGAGGACGAGCAGCGCCAGCAGGCCGATGACGGCCAGCCACCGGACAGGGTCGCCGGTGGGACGGAAACCCAGCAGCAGCGCGACACCGATGACCAGGCCCGCGCTGATCAGCGTGCGTGCCGACGATCCGGCCACATGCCCGGTCAGGACGGCCGCGCGGGAGATCCCCATCGTGCGGAATCGGTTGATGATGCCTTCGGTCATGTCCCGGTTGACGGCCATGGCCGTGGTGGTGGCCCCGTAGCCCACGGTCATCAAGAGGATCCCGGCCACGAGATAGTCGATGTAGCCGTCGCCGCGTGGAGCGGCACCCAGCCCGGCGTTCAGCGCGCCGCCGAAGACGCCGACGAACAGCAGCAGGAGTACCACGGGAAGCCCGATGGTCATGATCATCGTGCCGGGGTTGCGCAGGGTGTGCTTGGCGTTGCGCCGCAGCATGATCACCGCGTCGGTCATCGTGCCGTCTCCTTCGTACCGGTGGGGTGGCCGGTCAAGGCGAAGAAGACGTCGTCGAGGTCCGGCGTGTGCACGGACAACTCCTCGACCTCGATCCCCGCCCGCTCCAGGCGGCCCAGCAGGGCCCGCAACGCCGGGACGCCACCGTCGCCGGGGATCCGCAGAGTGAGGGCCTCGTCGTCCCGGGTTCCGCCGTCGAGGGCGCGCGCCGCCGCGTCGAGACTCGCCACGTCGCCGAAGCGGAGACGCACCTGGCCACCGGGGATGCCGCGTTTGAGTTCCTCCGGAGTGCCCTCCGCGACCAGCTTGCCGTGGTCGAGGACGGCGACCCGGTCGGCCAGTTCGTCGGCCTCGTCCAGATATTGCGTGGTCAGGAAGATCGTGACGCCGTCGGCGACCAGGTCGCGGATGGTCTGCCACATCGTGTGGCGGCTGCGTGGATCCAGCCCCGTGGTCGGCTCGTCGAGGAAGATCACCCGAGGGGCGCCGACCAAGGTCATCGCCAGGTCCAGCCTGCGCCGCATCCCGCCGGAATAGGTCGAAGCCTGACGGCCCGCCGCCTCGACGAGTTCGAAACGGCCGAGCAGTTCCGAGACCCGCTCCTTACCCTCGGCGCGGCCGAGATGGTGCAGATCGGCCATGAGGACGAGGTTCTCTTCGCCGGTGAGCAGATCGTCGACGGCCGAGAACTGGCCGGTGACCCCGATCGCGCGGCGGACCGCGCCGGGCTCCTTGGCCAGGTCGTGCCCGGCGATCCGTGCCCGGCCGCCGTCGGATCCGATCAAGGTGGACAGGATCCGCACCGCGGTGGTCTTGCCCGCGCCGTTCGGGCCCAGCAGCGAAAACGTCGTGCCCGCCTCGACCTCCAGGTCGATGCCGTCGAGCACCACCTTGCCGCCGAACGACTTGCGCAGCCCGGTCACCGAGATCGCCGATCGTGATGGAGCGCTGGTCATGGTCCTCCCCTCGAAACGCGTGGCGTCTGTCGCCACGTTCAGGGGAAGGGTGTGGCCTGCCGGTGTCACCGTGGCTTCACCACGGTGTCGCGGGCGTCCCGCGGGTGGTCGGGTCCGCACCGACTCCGGCGACCGCCGCGTTGACCCCGCCCATGAGGACGCCATAGGATGTCGACGTCGGCGCTTTCACCGGATCTTTCCGGCGCCTGATCTCGGCCGCGGTGTTCGGTTCTGCCCGCGCCGTCCCCTCTCCCCGCCCATCAAAGCGGCACCCCTGTTCTCGAACCCCGCCCTGTCGCCGGGTTCCTCAGTCACGCCAAAGAACGGAGCAAAACCCATGAGTACCAAGAGAATTACCGACGGCAGCGAACGAGTGATCCTGGAGAACATGCTCGATCGCAACCGCGAAGCCCTGATCGAGACCGCACGCGGCCTCTCCGAAACCGACGCTCGCCGTCGGCTTGTCGCGTCACTGACGACACCGATTTCGTTGCTCAAGCATGCCGCGGGTGCCGAGCGGATCTGGTTCCAGCGATTCTGGGCCTGCCTCGACGAATCCGAATGCGACGGATACTCGGCCCGGGACTTGGGCACCTTCACCGTCACGGACGACGAGTCCTTGGCCGACGTGATCGCCGAATACGAACGCGCGAGCCGGCGATCACGGGAGATCGCCGCCCGCTTCGACCTCGACGACACCTTGGACATCCCCGGTGAAGGAACGGTCAGCATGCGATGGACCTTGCTCGCGATGATCGAAGAATTCGCACGGCACGCGGGACACGGCGACATCCTTCGCGAACAGATCGACGAAGGCCGAACTGGTGAGACGGCGGTGCCGACTTCCGGCGTCTGAAGTCCATTATGGACCCGAACGCCCGTTGTTCAGCCGGTGACGACCCCGGCCACCAGGTTGATCGTGGTGGCCAGGATGACGGTGCCGAACAGGTAGGACAGCAGGGTGTGTCTCAATACGACCGCGCGGATCGTCGAACTCGAGACGGCGGTGTCGGACACCTGATAGGTCATGCCGAGGTTGTAGCTGAAGTAAAGGAAGTCCCGATAGGACGGGGGATCGTCCGAATTGAAGTCGATTCCGCCGGTGGGTGTCGAGTAGTAGAGGTGCGCGTAGCGGGTGGCGTACATCAAGTGAAGTTCCGCCCAGGACATGAACACGCCACCCAAGGCGGTCGCCGCTGTCGCGTCCCCGCTGCCGGAATCCCCGAAGACCAGCAGTCCCACCACACTCACCAGCCCGCTGAGGGCCGCCGCGACGATGAAGAGTTCTTCGGTAACGGGGCGAAAATCCTCACGGCGGGCATTCCGCCGGGTGGTGGCGGCGTCCAGTGGCCACAGCACCGTCCAGCCCGCGACGACGAAGGCCGCCGCCGCGACGGCGATTCCCGCCAGGAAGCCCATCGATCCGCGCGTCACCATACCGACGAGCGTGCCGATCACCGCTCCGATGATCACGGCGACAGCGAGCCGCGTGACCGCTGACAGAGGCAACCGACGTTTCATGGGCCACACCGTAGTGTGTCGTGAGTGTTTTGGGTCGTTAGAACGCGCCCGCTTTTAAGCACTTACGCGTCACCTGCGGCGTTGTACGTGATGGCCCCCTTCCTTGCGCCTAGCGCAAGGAAGGGGGCCTTCATGTACTGGGGAAGGTGTGAAGGTCGAGTTTCCTCGGCTGAGCCGCGTGAAGGACCCCTTCCCTCGGCTGAGCCGAGGGAAGGGGTCTCCGCCGGTCCGGACTGGGCGGGCTTCGGCCGGTTGAG